>JAGNDY010000167.1 GCA_018003655.1 Candidatus Nanopelagicales bacterium | reverse complement strand
TTGTAGCGAGCAAACAACTCGGAGTCTGAGTCCGGCCGCCAGTCAACCAACGAACGGCTTGAGGAGGTATTGGGCTCGTTGGCCAGGACTCCGTCCATATCCTTGACCAGGAACGGAACTCCCGAGAGAGGTCCATTCGCTGGGCTGCTGGCCTCGGCGCGAACCTGGTCGTCTCGGCGGACCACGACTGCATTGAGGTCTGGATTCACCTCGTCGATGCCAGCCATTGCACACTCGACCAATTCCAGCGGCGTAACCTCACGATCGCGAACAAGTCCAGCTAGACCTACAGCGTCGAACGACACATACTCGGAGATCTCCATGGCGCCATCAGACCAGACGGACGGGCAAGAACACCAGCGTGGTCAGGAAGCGGCCCGGGTCAGTTGCCCAAGAACCTCGGAGGAACCCTCATGAAGCAGCTGGGCAAAGGCCAGTTAGGCCAACGCACCGTGATCGTGACCGGCGCTGCCAGCGGAATCGGCGCCGCCTTGGCGACGAGACTCTTCCTCAATGGTCACAACGTCGTCGCCTGCGACATCAACGAGGCTGGTATTGACATCCCGCAACCGGCCAGCCAGCCCGCCGGCAGAATGATTCGCAGGCGCTTGGACGTGCGCAGTCGCACGGACTGGGACAAGGCCATCGCGCAGACCGTTGGGGAGTTCGGCGGCATCGACGTGTGCTGCAACATCGCCGGCTATCTCAAGGTGACCACGATTGAAGAGATGACCGACACCGACATCGACAATCACATCGATATCAATGTCAAGGGCGTGATGTTGGGAACGCAAGCCGCCGCTGTCGCGATGATTCGTCAGGGCGGCGGCCACATCATCAATATGTCGTCGTTGGCTGGACTCGCCCCGCCTCCGGGACTGGCGCTCTACTCCGGATCCAAGTTCGCCGTTCGCGGCTTCTCGTTGGCTACCGCTATAGAACTGCGCAAACGCGGCATCGCCCTGACCGTTATCTATCCAGATGCTGTGCAGACTCCGATGCTGGATGTGCAGCTCGACCACCCGGGGGCAGCACTGACCTTCTCCGGCAGCAAGGCGCTCACCACCGATGATGTGGTAACCGCGATTGTCGATCACGTGATGGTGAACCAACCCTTGGAGCTCGGACTACCGCGCAGTCGCGAGGCCCTGGCGCGGCTGGCAGGAGTCGCGCCGCGATTATCTGTCGTCCTTGACCCACTGCTCACCCGCATCGGTCTGCGGAACCAAGCCAAAGCGCGGGCCGCCGCCCGACTACGAGGCCGCTGAAGCCTGTCTGCGCGGACCCGTCGGCAGCGGTCGTTGCTTCGGGACGTGTGTTCGCAGGAGCTCTGCGAACTCCTCTGGTGGTACCGGACGGGAGAAGTGATATCCCTGCGCGAACTTGACTCCCATTGCGACCAGGTTGGTGACTGCGTCGGCGCTCTCCACGCCCTCGGCGATGACCGGCAAATCCAGGGCTCGACACACCCCGGCGATCGATGCAAGCAGTCGCAAGGCGTGGGGATCGCCCTGTGCGGGAATCACGAAGGACTTGTCGATTTTCACCACATCGATGGGCAGGGCTCCCAGTTGCGACAACGAGGACTGACCCGTACCGAAGTCGTCCAAGGCAATTGATACCCCCAAGGAGCGCAGCGAACCAAGCACGGACTCGGCGAAATCCGCGTCGGGGATCACGGCGCTTTCGGTGACCTCGATGCCAAGTCCGCCGCGGGCTACCCCGTGCCTGGTCATCGCGGCCGCGACAATGCTCGCCAGTTCAGTGTTGATCTGTCGCCTGGACACGTTGACGTGAACCGTGGGTGGCTTAAGCCCGGCTTCGGTCCACCGCGCGATCTGGGCGCAGGCCTGCTCGATGACCCAATGATCGATCTCGGCACTCATCCCCGAGTTCTCGGCAACGGGAATGAAGACATCAGGCGGAATCGGCCCAAGCACGTCGTCGTCCCAACGCAGCAACGCCTCGGCACCAATCGTCTCTCCCGAGGGGATACTGACGACTGGCTGGTAGACCAAGCGGAAATTGCCATTCGCGATGGCGACACGCAGCCCCCGCTGGATCTGCATCCGTTTGGTCGCCGCCTCGTGCATCTTCGGCTCGTACCAAACGGCAAGTCCCCGGCCCTGCGCCTTCGCCGCATACATCGCCAGGTCAGCGTTTCGCAGCAGTTCATCAGCCGATGCCGCATCGCAGGATCTCGCAAGTCCGATCGACGCTGCTGCGGAAAGCTGATGGCCATCGACCAGAACTGGCTGGTTCAGTTCGGCCAGAACCGTGCGGGCAACGTGAGCGGGATCCGAGGCGTCATCGATCATGACGAGGAACTCGTCGCCTCCGATCCGGCACACCGACGTGCCACTACCAAGGCACCCGCGAAGCCGCGACCCGACTGCCTCCAAGACGCTGTCGCCACACGCGTGTCCGTACGTGTCGTTGATCGCTTTGAAGCCGTCGAGGTCGGCGAGCAGAACCGTTGAGCAACCGAGCATCGAGCCAAA
>JAGNDY010000166.1 GCA_018003655.1 Candidatus Nanopelagicales bacterium | reverse complement strand
TTGGCGATGCGCCGCGGGTGGGACGAGGTTCACCGCAGCGACGCCACTACGCCAAACGAGTTGGATGTGCTGGGTGAACCGTTGCGTCCTTACCGGAGCATCGTCGCCTGGTACTGCTGGCGGCAGGTCGACGGTGACAATCCGTCATGGTGAGCCCCTCGGACGGATTCCGGTGAGGGAAACGCTCAGCACACCGTGAGAGCCTGTACCCCGTGACTGAGCAGGAGGTCGTGGACCCCGTGGCTGAGCCGGAGGGCGATCCGGACCCGGCCCTACGAACGCACCGGG
Source organism: Candidatus Nanopelagicales bacterium (assembly GCA_018003655.1). NCBI lineage: Bacteria > Bacillati > Actinomycetota > Actinomycetes > Candidatus Nanopelagicales > Candidatus Nanopelagicales bacterium. Next base: position 2,238 of record JAGNDY010000166.1, on the reverse strand, counting down.
GTGCTTTTGTCGAGATGCTCATCTCCAGCATCCTGGGGTTAATCGCATCGCTGGTCCTCTCCGCCGAGGCCGTCACGTTGGCGGCGAACCCCGACGCGGTGCTGTCTTGCAACATCAATTCAAAGATCTCCTGCGGCGCCGTCGGGAACTCCTGGCAGGCGTCTGTCCTTGGATTCCCCAATGCTTTTCTCGGCCTGATCGCCGAGGCAGTGGTCATCACGATCGCCGTGGCAGCACTCGGTGGCGTGCGCTTCCCCCGCTGGTTCATGGTGAGCGCCCAGGTGGTCTATTTCATCGGGTTCGCGTTCGCGTACTGGCTGTTTTACGAGGCCTACTTTGTCATCGGCGCACTGTGCCCGTGGTGTTTGTTGATCACCGTGACGACGACTTTGGTGTTCGTCTCCTTCACCCGAGTCAACATCCTAGAAGGCAACCTAGGTCGAGGCACCAAGCGCAGACTCGAACGTCCCCTCGACCTTGGTGCGGACGTCGCACTTTCGGTGATCCTGATCGCCCTGCTCGCCGGCGCTGTGCTCTACAAGTACATGTAGCAGTACGCCCGAACCGTCACCAGGGGATCTGGATATCGGCAGCGACCGGATTGTGATCGGAAACGAATGGCGTCGCGTAGCGCGAACCATTCAACCGAGCCAACATCTCCCAGCGCACCGCCGGTGCGCCATCGGTCATCACGTAGTCGACGTGGTAGCCGCCCACGGCTGGCGTGGTCCTCAACGAGTTATAGCTGTTGAGGTTGGCCCGGATCGTGCGCGGTGCGGTCTCAACGGAGTTGGCGATGCGGTAGCCGTCGAACACCCTCGCTGGTGCGTCGTAGACGTACTTGTGAGCACGGTTGGAGTTGAAATCACCGACATACATAGTCGGCAATCCCCAGCGGTTGAACCCCCGGACTGCGCGCACCAAGGTTCTGGTCTGTCCAGCGCGTTCATCGCTTGCTGCACGGCCGGCGAGGTTGCTCAGGTGGGCACTGACGAAAACGAACTGGGCGCCGGTTGAGTTCTCCTCAAACCGCTGCAACATCCCGTATCGAGTTCCTGACCGCGCCGGCAGTGCAATCAGTCGACCAGTTCCGACCGGCTTCACCAAGTACCGGTGATACAGAATCCGACCACCCGTGCTGTTGCCGCCCCGTGAGTTGAAAATCGGCGCCTCGGAGTAGGAACTGCCGACTCTGGACATGATGCGTCCGACCAGCTCGGTGTTGACCTCCTGGAGGCCAACGGCGGCGAAGTTCGCGTTGTTGATGACTGAGCCGATGAGGTCGACGCGCGCATCGGAGTTGGGCAAAGACCCGCCACCGCGGAACACGTTGAACGTGCCCGCCCGAACGGTGACCGAGCTCGAGTTGTGCACTGCTGACTTGACTGCGGGACGACCCATGCGACTACCGCACAGCCCACGGACCTGGAAGAAGTATCGAGTGCCGCGTTGAAGGTTCGGGACATCGAAGCGCGGGATCACACTGCGGGATTTGTAGACGAGAGCACCGCGGAAGCCGGAATTGTTCGCGACGACGATTCGGTAGGCGCATGCCCTGGTTGCTGGTCGCCAGGTCAGCGTCGTCGCGCGATGCGCGGGAGCGGAAACCCGCAATCCGGTCAAAGCGGCGATCCGCTTCGACTTCTTCTTTTTCTTCTTCTTCTTGCGACTTGCGACCATCGCCGCGACCGAACTCGGCGCGGCAGGCGCGTGCGCGGTCAGCGTCGGAGTTGAAGCGGTGGCACTGAGGGCCGGGAGGCCGACGACTCCGCTGGCAACGAGGCCGATAGCCATCGCCGATGCGATGGTCGCGCGACGGCTAGGGGCACCTAACCCCGCAGCCTGCCTGCCCTGGTCGCCCATAACGTCCTCACTGCCGATCTGTCGCTGTCGCTTGTCGACCTGCGCCGACTGATGGCCGCACGGATCTAGTCCCACGCCTCACCGGTTTCATCGGCCGGTTCGACTCGCTAATCAAGCCGATCGCGGGCTTCACCAGGCAACGCCACCCGTTTGGCTCATGGCTACCTTGCGCGAGCACGCGAGTTGAAGCAAACGGGGCGCCGATCATGCCGCCAGATAGTTACCCCGGGCAACCACCAGGGGCGAGGGCAATCGGGCATGCTGATCACGTGCGGTACGGATCACTGACCCAGACGGGGTTCGCGATCGCGCTGTTGGCGCTCATCACCGTTGGGGTAATGGGTTTTGCGGGGATTCGACAACGGCTCGACTACC
>JAGNDY010000165.1 GCA_018003655.1 Candidatus Nanopelagicales bacterium | reverse complement strand
ATCTGCACTTTGGTGTCCGGAGAAACAAATGCACCCGGCTGGCGCGACTGCGCGATCACCGTTCCAGCCGGGATCCACGGGGACTGACCGGTCGGGTCGGTGATGACCTGCGGCGTCAGTCCCATTGCTATCAACGTCTGGGTCGCTCCTTCCTGGGTCTGGCCACGCAGATCAACCATGGCGATGCTGTCCCCCGGTGGCGCACCTGGTGCCAGCAGGTAGTCCGGGTCCGCTGCCGCTATCGGCATGGCGGGTTTGTTGCGCAGGTAGGAGTTCATGGAAGCGCGCCACACGTCGGCTGGCAGTGTGCCTCCATACACCGTGCTCAGGCCCATGACCCCGTGCAACGTAAAGCGAGGGGATCGAGGATCGCCGGTCCACACGGCAGCCGCGATCTGGGGGGTGAAGCCGACGAACCACGCGGAGCTGTCGTCCTCACCCGTGCCGGTCTTGCCCGCCGCTGGACGGCCCGCGAGCGCGGCCGGACGGCCGGTTCCGCGGGTGACGACGCCGGCTAGGACGCTGGCGGCGGTATCGGCAACTGCTGGATCCACGGCCTGTCGGCAGCGCTTCTTGACCGGGTTGTTCACCACAGTTCCGTCGGGCAGCTTCACCGACGCGATCAGGCTCGGCGGGCACCAGACGCCGTGATTGGCGATCGCGGCGTAGGCACCGGCCATGTCAGTGACGGAGACGTCGCGGGCACCGAGAGTGAACGTTCCCTCCTTCTTGCCGGGAGCACCCTTCTGCCCATCCGGCGGAATCGCGATCCCCAGTCGGCGAGCGGCCTCGGCGATGGCCGGAATGCCGACCTTCTCTTCGAGCTGCACGTACGCGGTGTTGATCGACATCTCGGTCGCCTGCGAGATGGTGACGTTGCTGGCGGATAGCCCCTCAGCGTTGTGGTAGCCACCGGGTGGGTTGTCGTATTTGGAACTTGTGTACGTGGTTCCACCGGGAAGCACTGTGCTCAGCGGCGTGCCGGCCTCTAGGGCGGCCACCAGGGTGAACAACTTGAACGTCGACGCGGGTGCGAACGAGCGAGTCGTGGCCAGCGGGATTTCGGTCTCGCCTTTGCCCTCACCGAATGCTCGGTTGCTTGCCATCGCTTTGATCGCACCGGTGCCCGGCTGAACCATCGTGATCGCGTTGGCTGCACTCTGGTTCGCGGGCAGCACCTGCCGGGCGGTCTGGAAGGCGGTTCGCTGGACGCTGGGATTCGGGGTGAGCGTGACGGTCAGGCCACCGGTGGCAACCAGGCTGGCCGCCTCGTCGCCGAGCCAGTCAGCCGTGCGCAACTCACGCAGCGCGGAATCACAGACCATGCCCCACGCTCTGGCAGCGGTCTTGCAGCCCTGTGCGGGCAGGCTCAGCTTGAGTTTGATCGCAGTGGCGTTGGCAACGGCTGCTTGTTCGGAGGTGATGTGGCCGCTCTTGACCATAGCGTTGAGCACTTGCCGTCGACGCTCTAGCGCACCCGTGGGGTTGATTCTCGGGTCCAAACTGGAAGGCGACTGCACGATGCCGGCCAACAGGGCTGCCTGCGGCAGACTCAACTTTGCGGCGGGAACTGAGAAATAGCGCCGCGCGGCAGCCTCGATCCCATAAGCGCCGGCTCCGAAGTAGGACACGTTGAGATAGCCGGTGAGGATGTCGTCCTTGCTCATTTGAGATTCAATAACCGTCGCCAGGTGGGCCTCAGCGAGTTTGCGCTGCCAGCTGCGACCGGACGCGGCAGCAAGGGCTTCCGGATCGGGGGATCCTCGGCCCTCGATGACGGCTTGCGCGATCCGCAGGTTCTTGGCGTACTGCTGGGTGATGGTCGATCCACCCTGCACCCCGTTGTTGCTCCCGGTCGCCACCAACGCGCGAACGGTTCCGACGGGGTCAATCCCGTTGTGCTCGTAGAAGCGCGCATCCTCGATGGAGACGATTGCGTCCCGAACTTGCTTGGACTGCTGGTTACCGCTGACCGGTACGCGGTCGATGGTGAAGGCCTGCGCGATGGTTCGACCTGACGCATCGACCAGGGTGGTGCGTCCGGGAAGCGCGGGCGCCGGAATGGTGTCGGACTGGGAGTTCCAGGCGCCGCTGGCGACATTCGTGCCCGCGATGGCAACGGAAGCTGCGGGGGTCATTCCGACGGCAACAACCAGTCCGCCGATGACGCCAAGAACCGCCAGCTTCGGCAACGCACCGAGCCGATGGCGTTGTCGCGTCGACGGGTCGACGAGCAATGCATTCAACTCAACCTGTGCGCGCCCCTTTCTCACTGCGACCCCCGCAGGCTTGACTGCGACGGGCTTACGTCGGTGGGCAGCGGCGTTGGCACTGTGACGTAGCGATAGGTGACGGCAGGTCCGCTGTCCGGCAAGGGTCCGGTGACGCTGATGTTCAGCCATTTGACCGGGGCCATTGCCGGTGTACGGGCAGCGATTCCCACGCCGTTGTCTGCCTCGGCGACCACCTTCGTCGTCCAGCCAGCGTCGTCCAGTTGCTTTCGCAGCGCGTCGGCCGTCGCGGCTTGCGCCGTGCCGGTGGTTGTGACTGCCACCGCGGTCCAGCCGGTTGCCGAGCCCGCACCGGGAATCGGCGACACGGCGTCGGCCAGCTTCGCACCGTCGGGCATCGGCACCC
>JAGNDY010000164.1 GCA_018003655.1 Candidatus Nanopelagicales bacterium | reverse complement strand
CCTACCGAATCGTCCACCACGGGCAGCGCAGGGACGCTGCCGGCGTTCTCCATCCGTTCAGCGCGGTGACCAGAACGTTCACCCTCGAATAACGACAACCGGACAGTGCGCATGCGCGACGCAGTGCTGACTCACCGAACCGACCAGCATGCCGACGAAGCCACCGTGGCCACGGTTGCCAAGCACCAACAGATCCGCCTCGCGGGACTGTTGGATCATGACTTCGGCCGGGTACCCCTGGACGACTTCGGCCTCGACATCGGCAGCGTTCTCGCCGAGTACCTCGACGAGGGACTCCCTGAGGGCATCGACTGCACTTTGTTCAAACGCGCTCGGGTCGTACGCCAACGCCGCCATGGGCGAGTAGGGCAACTCCCAGGCCATCACCGCACGGACGCGGGAGCCATTGAGCTGCGCATGGTTATAGGCCCACTTCAGCGCGGCTGCGCTCGATGCGGAACCATCCACCCCGACAAGTACGACGCCGCGCTCATTCGATTCGCTCACGGTGAACCCCTCCTGTAACTCAACTCCATCTTGTAACAGCAAATCCGCCGAGGGTAGGGCCGTTCGTCCTTGATGGCCGGACCCTCGACGGATTCGCCGATCCGATGGCTAGGCGTTGGCTGGAACGTCGGAGACCGCTTCTTCGGCTGGGCCCTCCGCGCGCCGCGCCGCTGCCCACAGACCCGCTGCGACGATGCCGCCAACGAGTGGTGCCGCGATGAACAACCACAACTGGCTGATCGCCGTACCTCCCTCAAACAGCGCCGGTCCGATGGAACGGGCCGGGTTCACCGACGTGCCATCCAGCGGAATACCCACGATGTGCACGGCGGTGAGTGCGACGCCGATGGCAACACCAGCCATCGACTGGGTAGCCCACTTGTCCGTGACCATGAGGATGACGAACACGAAGAGAGCGGTCAGCACGACCTCGAGGAAGAACGCACCACCCATGGAGATGTTCTTGCCGTATGCGTTGGTACCGAGACCACCGGTGGTGTCGACCACATCGAACTTCGACACCATGAGTTTCAGGGCCGCGCCACCAAGGATCGCGCCGAGAACCTGCGCGACCATGTAGAGCAACCCCTCGACGACCTCCATCTTGCGGCTCGTCATGAGCGCGATGGTGACAGCGGGGTTGACGTGGCAACCGGAGATACCCCCGAGCGCGTAGGCCAGGGCCATCAACACGAAGCCGAACGCGATCGCGACACCGAGCGTTCCAGAAGCTGGAACGAGGAAGTCGGCGTTCTGAGAGTCAAGACGGGCTACACCGATGCCAGCGACAGCAGCACCGACAGCCAGGAAAACCAAAGCGAATGTGCCGATGAATTCGGCAGTCAGTTTCTTCATCATGGGCACATATTGGAGCAAATCGATCTCGCAGGCATCTCGGGCGGTACCCGACACGCCGTGGCGATAGCCAAAACGGAGAGAATTGCGCGAATTACTAAAGCTAAAGGGCAGTCAGTGAGCCCATCGCGGCAACTACCGCGGCGACTTTGGGCACCTCGTGCGTGCGGATCACGCCGATGCCGCCGAGTTGAGCGAGCACGGTGAAGAAGGCCTCGGCTGAGCGGAACTGATCCTCAAAGAGGTCGAACGCGTGCGGAACAGCTTGGCAAATCGGCAGCCCAAGCCGGCGTAGTCGGAACGTGTTGAGCAGGACCCGGGTCTGGTGGCGGACGCGCACGCCGGGATCGACCAGATTGCCGTAGTAGAACCCCATACCTGGGTCGATGACGATCCGATCCACGCCAGCGGCGCGGGCAACTTCGATTCGTCCGGTGAAGTGCTCAAGGATTCCGGGAATGGGATCCTCACCAACCGTGGCGTCGGTGATCTCGCGAACGTTCTTGCCACCGACGTAGCAGAGCACGACCGTGGCATTGAACTCGCTGGCGAGTTGGTAGATCTCCTGGTGGTGATCGGTCCCCGTCAGATTAAGAATCCGGGCGCCAGCCTCAAGGCAGGCCCGGACGACCGCTGGTTCATACGTCTCGGCGGAGACGAGGATCCCGTCCGCGGTTAGCTGTTCGATCACGGGAACAAGCGCGGCGATCTGACCGTCGGTGCCAACTCTGCGCGCACTAGCCGTGCTCGATTCGGCGCCGACATCCACAAAGTCAGCACCTTGGGCAACCATCACTCGCGCTTTGCGGATTGCCGACTCACTGGATACGGCCACGCTCTCGCGGTAGGTCGAGTCGCGAGAGAGATTGATACAGCCCATGATCGCTGGACGAACGTCGACATCCCAGGCACGATCACCGACCAGTAGCGGACCGACCGGGATATCCAGGTCCTCGCGATAGGTGTCGGCCAGCGCTGCCAATGCCGAGAGCGTGAGCATCTGCCGAGCGTACGTCAGGTACTAGGCGGGAACACCGCGGCCGTTTGCCACGTATCGATTGAACAGAAAGCCTTCGTGCTCGATGGCGTGCACCAACTCGAACTTGAGTGGCGATTCGAGGGCCACTCCGGTCACAATCTGACCGCCGCCAGCAATCATGGGTGCGACGGAGATATCGGCCTCATCCACCAGACCGGCTGCCGACAATTCCCGCAGCAAGTGCGGGCCACCCTCGCAGACGATCCGGTGCAGGCCTCGCTCCTCCAACGCATCGATGAGCGCGACCGGATCAACTCGCTCGCCAGGCAAGGC
>JAGNDY010000163.1 GCA_018003655.1 Candidatus Nanopelagicales bacterium | reverse complement strand
GTCACCCCCGACGGGGACGTGGTCGCCAAGTGGACCGCATCCAAGCCCCGCGAGTCCATCGACACCAAGGCGCTCGCCGCCGACCTGCCCGACGTGGCAGCCAACTACATGCGCACCGGAAAGCCCGGCCGCAGATTCAGCATCACGGGGAGTTGAACCATGAGTAATGGCCTTCTGGTCGATATCGAAACCATCATCCTGGATGACGCGGTATTCCCGCGTACCCAGGTTGATGAGGCAACCGCTCGCCGGTACGCCGATTGCATGACGGCCGGCGAGGAGCTGCCGCCGGTGATCGTCGAAAACGGGACAAACCGCCTGCTAGACGGGTGGCATCGCCACCGGGCTCATCGGATTCTCGAACTGGCCGAGATTGAAATACTGTTCGCCGACATCCCCCCCGGGATGGACGCGCGACTGTTCGCCGCGTCGCTGTCTGCGAAGCACGGACTACCGCTGGCTGACGCTGATGCACGGCAGATCGCTCGCGACCTGTTCGCGCAGGACGGGGACACCACGATCACCGCCGTTGCAAAAGCGCTCGGCCGGCCGCGCAAGACCGTTGAGGGCTGGCTGTCAGATCAGATTGAGCAGCGCCGCGAGGCCGAGCAGCGCGAACGTGACGCCCGCAAGGTGGCCGCGCTGATGCTGCGTGACCTGGGCTGGAAGCAGAAGGACATCGCGGAGCAACTTGGAGTTGACCAGTCTGCTGTGTCGCGACTTATGCATGATGGCGACCCCGCCGTCATGCATACCGATGAGGGGTTGATCCGGCGGGCGATTGAGATCGTGCCTGACGCGGACCTGGCCGCCGTGGCCGAGCAGTGGCGAGAAGATCGCATCTTCGCCACCTGGACCGACGACGAACGCGACCTGTTGAAGCGCCTCCGTGCAGGGGAAACCGTCGTGCTCAATATGCGCGGCGACGCTCACCAGCGACTGTGGCAGTGGGCCGAGCAGTCCGGCCTGGCTGTCCGTATCGACCGTAAGAGCGAGTGGGGCAACCCGTTCGTCCTGCCGGGCGATGGCACGCGCACCGAAGTGATCAGCAAGTACGCGGACTACTACTTCCCGCATAAGCCGTCGCTGCACGGGCGCACGGCCGAGTTAGAGGGTAAAGCGTTGGGCTGCTGGTGCGCGCCTGAGGCATGCCACGGCGACTACCTGGCGGGAATGGCGTCGTGATTGTCGCCGACGAATTCATCATGCTCGGCAAGACCGTGCCCGACGACCGGGCGGACGGCCGCCACTTCGTGTGCTCTGCCGGATATCAGCGCGACCTGGGCCTCATCCGCATCTACCCACTGAGCCGTCACGCGTCTCCTAAGCGATGGAGTCAAACCTCCGTACTGCTGGAGCGCAACCCGAAAGATAATCGGAAAGAGTCGTGGCGACTTGCGGTGGACCGCGCCCCAGATCAGCATGCAGCCGCCAACGTGCGGGCATTCCGTACGACCGGGGAAGTGGCCCGGAATCAACGAGCGACGCTCATCCCTGATCGCTACTTCGTGGACAGCGTCGCCCAGGCCAACAGTGAACGGCGGTCGCTCGCGCTGCTGCGCCCCCAGTCGGCGGAAATCAACTGGACGGCCCCAGACGCCACTAAGCCGTTGGATGTAGACCAACTGGAGCTAATCAGCATGCACAGGCCAGATGGAAAGCCCGACAGAATCCCCAGGCTCCAGTTTCGGGATGAATCTGGCCCGCACGCTCTGCAACTTCGCGACTGGGGCATGTACGAACTGATCCGTCGCTACGGGCTGGACTACGCCGGCAGTCACGCAGCGGACGCTCTGCACCTAAGCGAGTCATCCACCCTGCTGATCGGCAATCTGAACGCGCACCGCACTACTTGGCTCGTCATCAGCGTGCTGAATCTTGGGGCCGCACAGCCTGCGCTGTTTGCCGACTTGAATATGGCCGCATCATGACGCCCCCCCCTTGGGAGACATCCATCGCGGCTTTGGATCACTTTGAGCAGCGCATCCGCACATACGACTACGCCGAAGTCCTTGGCGATGGCGCCAAGGGATACGAGATGCGACTGCAGCGACTAGATGAGATCGCAGCCGCCAAGAAGTGGGTGCGTCAGCAGAGAACACAACAAGGGGAGAGGAACCCAAATGAGTAACGCACTAGCAATCCGACCGGACCAGACCGACTGGACCGACCCGCAGAAGGCCATGCTGGTGGCCGCAGGGGTGAAGCCGGCCAACCACGCGCAGGCGTTGGTGTTCCTGAACTACTGCACCAAGACGGGCCTGGACCCGTTCACCAAGCAGATATACCTGGCCAACGGCGCGATCATCGTCGGCATCGACGGGCTGCGCCTGCTGGCTGCCCGCACCGGGGAGTTCCGTGGTACCACCACGCCACTGTGGTGCGACGACAACGGCGAGTGGCACGACGTGTGGGTGGCGAACACCCCGCCCGTGGCCGCCAAGGTCGGCGTCATGCGCGCCGGCTTCGATCAGCCGGTGTTCGGCGTGGTCATGTGGACCGAGTTCGGTGGCAAGGGCGGCACCTGGGGCAAGATGCCCGCGCACATGCTGTCCAAGGTGGCCGAGTCCCACGCGCTGCGCAAGGCGTTCCCGGCCGAGATGAGCGGGCTGTACACCAGCGACGAGATGGCCCAGGCCGACCGGCCCGCACCGGCACCGCGCGTGGATACCAGTCACCTGATGGACGCCATGCCGCTGGGTGCCAACGGCGAGCAGGT
>JAGNDY010000162.1 GCA_018003655.1 Candidatus Nanopelagicales bacterium | reverse complement strand
CCGGGGACCGTGATCGACAGTTCGGTCATGCCGACTCCCCGAACAGTTCCTGCTGCATTCCGGGATGCGAGATGTAGCCGAGGCGCTCCTCGGGCACGCCCCATCGCTCGCGACGGTCGCGCATCATGTCCTGGTATCGCTGATACGCCTTGGATTTGTGCTGACTGAATCCCAGCCCCTTGCACCAGTAGTCGTTGCGGAGAAGGGTCTTGCATACGCGCCGCCATGACGGCGCCAGGCGCTTAGCCTCAAGGGCGTAGGGGGCTTCGTCAGGGATGCCGTCCGGGTAGCCGCGCGCTACCCACCACTTCTCAAACAGCATCACCTTGTCGCGGTAGTGCTGCTCCATCGTTGGCGGCATAGACGCGATCAGCAGTTCGGCGAAACTGCGCCAGGTGTGCCCGGCGGGCTTGCTGATCCTGCGATAGCCGTTGATGTTGCCCCACTCCTGCATGTAGAGCGCGCCCCCATTAGCGCCGTTGACGCGGGCGACAACGCGTGCCCATGTCTCCGGTTCGATCAGGTGAAACAGCCACAACCCGCGCCGCTGGTCATCGCCGTAGGGTTGGCAGATCCGCATCTGATGGACGGTTAGACCCGCCTTGCCCATGAGGTCGTAGAGGTGGTTGTAGGGCCTGCCGGTACGGCCGTGATAGGTCCAGATGTCCCGCGTCTTCCAGTCATAGATCGGGTAGACGTTGAACACGCTGTCGGTGACCTGCGACGTGTACTGCTTCCCTTGCAGCTTGGTCTTGGTAGTAGAGGCGATCGTTCGGAATCGGTTGAGGGATTCGTCCGCCCTGATGCCGACTAGACACGCGGTCCGCTCGCCCTGTGCGTACCACTCGCCGAACTCGGGGACGAACTCCTCGAACTCCATCCCGCGGCCGAAGAACGGGAAGTAGCCCTCGTCGCTGATCGCGTTGTCTGGCAGCGGGCGAATCCACACGTCCCGCTTGTCGGGGTCCCAGCACAACCACTTGGGTTCATAAACCGATACGGCATTCCGCAGGGCCAGGGGTAGGCACACCCAGTATTGGTCGGTGATGTCGGCCAGGTCGTGGAAGCGTCGCTCGGCGAAGCGGATGGTGGTTTGGTACTGGCCTTCGAGATCCACTAACAGGAGGCCGAATCGCCGGCCTCGCTTGCGCGCTTCATCTTCGACAAGGGACAACATCACCCCGCTGTCCTTGCCGGCAGAGAAGGACACGTAGACGCGAGGGAAGTTGTCGAACGTCCACGCGATCCGCTCGCGGGCCGCGGTAAGCACGTCGGTGGGCAGGTAGTTCTTAGGCATCCCAGTCCCCCAAGGGGAGTGGCTCCATGACGCAGTCCTGCTGGAGTCTCCACTCTCGGATGACAGTGTCAGCAGCGGCGTTTGCTGCGTACTGCTCACCGTCGTCAAGTTGGTGCCATCCGATGCGGGTGACGTCCTCCGGGGATCCGACGGCAAGGAAGCATCCGGCGTGACCAAGCCATGCCCGGTGATTCATCCCCGGCGTCGTCAGAGCCACTTCCACCGAGCGCGGCCATTCGCGCAACGCCCGGCGCATTGACTCGGCGAACCTCTCGGGGTCTGCCATGACATCCGCAGCGGCGCTTGCGAGTCGAGCGCGCGTATCGGAGTCGTTGATGATCGCCCACATGCCGCCATCGGGGAGGTACTCCTCCATGGCGGTCCATGGATGGAATCGGCGGCTCGGTGTCGCGTGGGGGTTATTGATCTCGTTTCTGCTGAACATCAGCCGATCACCTCGAGCGGCTCATCGTCGACGTCGAGGACGGCTTCCCACGCCTGCGAGAACTCGCGGTCGGCGAACGCTTCGGCCAATCCGCTGATCTGCGCCAGGCGTAGGACCTCGTCGGGATCCATGCCTAGTTCGCGGCCGATCTTCTCGTCGGACCAGTTGCGCCGCTTGAGTTCCAGCACGATGTCCGACATTGCGTCGACCTGGTGCTTGCCGCGCGCTCGGTTGTGGCGGATCGTCGCCGCCATGCGGTCAGTTCGGTCGGCCTGCTCTGTGCGGATCTGTACGACAGGCAGGTAGCCGCGAATGCGCTCTTTGACGTCGTCACACTCGCGCCCGACGCGGTTGCGGTGGAATCCGTCGACGACCTCACGGGTACCCGACTTTTCATCGGCGTTGGTCACAATGGGTTGCGTGTATCCGTCGGCCATGATCGACACGCGCAGTAGTTCCATCTCGGGTGGAGCCACACTGTTGGGGTTGTAGTCGTTGGCCTGCACGTCGTCGCTGGGAATCCACTCGACGAGGTCGACCGGCTCCGCATTGAACGGCGAGTAGTCGGCGACCGTGCGCCGAATCTCGTTGAGAACGGCCACCTGGTCGTCGAGCGCGAGGCCATGGAACGCCTGTTCCAGCAGTAATCGCAGTTCCTCTTGCCATGTCATCGGGGCGACCTCTCCCTGGTTGGTCGGTGCGTGCTCTTGAGGTGGGCCTGAAGGGCGGACACTCCGCCAGTTCCTGACTGGCGGCACAGCGCGCAATACCAGGCGCTCATGCGTCACCGCCGCAGATGTGCTCGACCATGGGCCCTGCCAATGCCTCGTGGCAGGTGTGGCACGTCCAGGTGACCCGGTTCGCGGGGTGACGTTGCCGCGCCGCCCGCATCCCCGCGTCCTTATCGGGCGGGTAGGGGTCGTCGTCGACGATGTGGCGCCGCCACCAGTCGCTGAACGCTCCGGGACGTTCCGCGGC
>JAGNDY010000161.1 GCA_018003655.1 Candidatus Nanopelagicales bacterium | reverse complement strand
GTCTTACCCCCGACAGTTCGTGGCCTCGCCCAGCTAAGTGGAACTTGACTCTCCATGTGGCTCGTTTCTCGTTCGGCGGATAGAGGGTAATGCCGTCCAGAGCAACAGCCTGTTGGTTGGTTTCGCTACTGGCCAGGGCTTTGGCAATCTTCGCCGGTGGAGTGACCGGCGCGCGCCGGGCGCTCATGCTGCTACCCCTCTTCGCGGGCGGAACTCAACTTTGGGGAGGTCGGTTGGCGCTGCTTCTTCAGTTGCGCGAACTCGGGTTCGTGAGGCTGTGAAATGCCCGCGAACGTCGTCGGCCAACCAGCGACGAAACCGCCGGGAGTTGGAGATGGGGGCTGGGAAGCCAGGCACCGAAATTCGCTCATAGGCAGCGGATGGGCGCAATTTGAGGTAGGCCGCGATTTGGGTTGCGTCCCACAGTTCATCACTGAGATCCGCAGTCGGCAGCGGCGTTGTTGATTTCTTCATACCTTCACCAGTGCCGGTGTCCAGAAGTTCTGTCACACAACAACCGTGCGAGATTTCAGCCAAATATGGCCGCGAACGGGCCTCCCTACTGTCCTCTTCCGTGGCAATACCGTGGCAATTCGGCTTCCGAATTGATCTTGTTCGCATAATCAAAAACCCCGCCTGACCTGTTTTGCCTGGTCAAACGGGGTTTCTGTGTGGAGCCGCCTTGGAGAGTCGAACTCCAGACCTACGCATTACGAGTGCGTCGCTCTACCAACTGAGCTAAGGCGGCGAAACCCTTGTGTTTGCAAGGGTTTCCTTGCGTGAACGGAATCACGATGGCGATGCCTTGCCTTGGGTGTGTCCCGAATGTGCCCAACTTTCTGAGGCACGCTTAGGAGACACCTTCTGCGTGGTCTTGCGACGCCTTGAAGTGCCAGAAGGTGACACGACGTCCACCAGCCCACGAGACACAAAGACAAAATCCTCGCGACTTCGTTCGGGTACTGCGAGGCCCAAGCCTGCCATAGCGCGTCAACGCGTTGCGCCGGGGATAGCGACTACTGCGGAGCTCGGGCGTGGCGCGCGCACTTGCCTCGGGTGTCCAACTCAGGCTTAGCGGTGTCACGCTCAGCACCAAGAGCGCGGTACGCGATGCCCGTCCCACGCTAACGGCCCCCGCCACCTCAGCGACGGTGGGTTCGGTTCACCAAGCAGCAGCCGCAGCTCACTGGGCATACTCAGCGGATAGTCCGGTGCGCTGATTGGGAGTTGTGATGGTTGAAGGCACATTTACGCGGGGTGTGTACGCGCCCGTCGCCGAAGAACGTGAGTTGACCGATCTGCCAGTCACTGGGACGCTACCCCCCGAACTCGATGGGCTCCTGATCCGCAACGGCCCCAATCCGAACCCGGCCTCTGCGCGCGGCGGCGGTAGCGAGGAGAACGGCTGGTTCCTGGGCAACGGGATGCTTCATGGCATCCGGATCCGAGACGGAAAGGCGCAGTGGTACCGCAATCGCTACGTCAAGACCGGATATCTGACGGGGCAGGATCCACCACCAGACCACGACAGCCCGGCCAATACCCACGTGATCGGCTACAACGGCCAGATCCTCGCGTTGTGCGAGGGCGGCTGGCCATATGCCGTGACGCCTGAACTCGAAACCATCGGCATGGTCGGATTCAACAACCAACTCAAGGGCGCGATGACCGCTCACCCCAAGCTGGATCCGGTGACCGGAGAGATGGTGCTGTTCGGCTACGACTGGCAGGAACCGTATCTGCGGTATCACGTTGCCGACAGCGCCGGCGAACTCAAGCACTCGGTCGACATTGACGTCAAAGGCCCGACGATGATGCACGACTTCGCGACAACGGCTAGTCGCACGCTCTTTCTGGATCTACCTGTCGTCTTCGACCTCGAACGCGCGATGCAGGGAGTGGCCATCCCCTACAACTGGGATGACGAGTACGGAGCCCGAGTCGGGATCCTTCCGCGATACGGCAACTCCAGCGACGTCAGATGGTTCGAGATCGATCCGTGTTACATCTTCCACGTCTTCAACGCCTACGACGAGGGCGACGAGGTTGTGCTCGACGCGTCGCGCTACGACAAGATTTGGGTCTATAACAAGGACACCAAGCAGATGCTCAATCCCGCCAACTCGTACCTTGTCCGCTACCGGTTCAACCTGGCGACCGGCACGTCGTCGATGACGACGCTGTCCGACACAGGAGTCGAGTTTCCGCGAGTTGACCTCAACCGGGTCGGGCTTGCCTACAGGTACGGCTACGGCGCAGTAGTGCCGGATGACAACCTCAATACGTTCAGTTCCATCGCCAAGTTCGACTTGCAGGCGAACACCACCGAGGTCTTCGACACCGGAGCCGACTGTGTGCCCGGTGAGCCGATCTTCGTCGGTGCTGCCGGCCAGTCAGCTGAAGATCACGGCTACCTCATAACGGTCAACTACAACAAGTCCAACGACCGCAGCGACATTCTGGTAATCGATGCGGGCTCGATGTCGGAAACAATCGCGAAGATCGAACTACCATTCCGAATCCCGATGGGCTTTCACGGAAGCTGGCTGCCCTGGGAGACAGTTGGCTCAGCTAAGTAACCGCGGCGCGCGCAAGCTGCTTCAAATTCGCTCACCCGACAGCACCGCACGAGGCCTACCGGCTCGCCAGCGCCTTGTCGATTGCCGTTGCGAGGGCCGGTTTGGGCTGGGCACCGATGACGCGATCGACGACCTTCCCGTGATCCAGAATCACCAGCGTTGGGATGCTGCGCGCGTCGTACTTGGCGG
>JAGNDY010000160.1 GCA_018003655.1 Candidatus Nanopelagicales bacterium | reverse complement strand
ACGGACTTGGTTAAGACTTCCGCCAACCACCCGTGCGGCGCAATAGCACTGACGCCAACAAATCCGTTGGACTCCAACGAACGACCCGTCGACGGGTCGATGATGTGGTGCGCAGTGTGGCCATCGTCGGTCAACCAGCGTCGGCGCAGAATGCCGCTGGTGCATAGCGCACCATCGCGCAAGACGACCGAAGTGCCAGCGTCTGAGCGACCCAGCGGGTCATCGATTCCGATCCGCCAGCCCTCGTCCGGATAGCTGCCGGAGACCGTGACATCTCCACCCAGATTGACCATGACCCCGTTTGCGCCTGACTCGATGAGGAAGTCCGCGACCAACTCCGCGCCGAGGCCCTTGCCGATACCGCCACTGTCGACTTCCGATCCCGGTGCCAGCCGAGCTGTCGATCCGTCCGGTGCTAATGACAGTGGCGCAGGTAGAGGCTGACTGCGGGAAGCCAGCGGCGGGGTGGCGGTCGTCGATGTCTGGGCCACTGCGGCAAGCTGCGCCACGTCAGTAACTGGCACAGCGTCGAGTTCATCGAAGTCACGGTCGTAGCCAGCCGCGACTACCTGGTCGGCGAGGAAAGGATCAAAGAGTCCACCACTGAGCTCGTATCCTTGCAACGCTCGGGTTAGGAGCACCCGCATGTCGGCAGAAATCGCTACGTCTTCCCCGGCTTGGGAGTTGAATTGGGATAGCTGACTTTCCGGTGAGAAACGGGTCCAGCGGTCGTCTAGTTCTCGCACTCGCTGTTCACCGGAGTCCAAGAGCACCTCGGTTGAACCAAGGATCAAGATGTGGCAGTTGCAGCCCATGGCCCGGAAGCGTCGCTCTCGCAATGCCAACCGTTGCTTGGCGGGCCGGAAAGGCTCAAAAGCCGATCGGCCAGCACCCCAGGAGGGAACGCTGGCCGATCGATTGATTGGGGTGTCCAAAGAGGAACCTCAGCTCTGGTTGCTGCTTCCGTGGTTGTTGCCTTGGCAGGACTGGACTGCTTGGGATGAGTCGCCCGAACACACCTCGAAGTAGGTGGGGCCTTGCTTGGATCCACCAGCGTTGACCTCGACGTAGGTGGTTCCGTTGTTGGCGGACACACCTGCCTCAGATCCGCCGTACTGTCCCCATCCTCCACCACCGCCGCCGGAGTTGGTGACGTTGAAGCCACTGGCCTTCAGCGCGCCGGTGTAGTAGGTCTCCACCTCCGCGGGGGTGCTTGACGTCGAGAAGCGGCTGTAAGTTGCTGCGCCATCCGGCTCGGGGGCCGTGACCACGGTTGCGCCAGCTGGCGGGCCCGGAACGCCTACGGCAGCGCTCGCCGAGGCTGAACTGCTCGACGACGAGTCGCTTGAGCAACCAGCAATTGCGAGCAAGCCAGCGCCGAGCGCGACCGCTGCCACCGTTGCCCGTCGATTTAGGAGATTCGTATACATGGCTTCCCTCCGGTTGTGACCCACGCCTCATGCCCGAGCAACGCGGAGCCTAGCGCCGGAATGCGACTGAATGCCCGTTGAGAATCGATCGTTCGGATTAGCTGGCCGAGGCCAACGTTGCCGCAGTGGTCTGGGGCTGACCGTTGCGCTCGTAGGTGATCGTGACCTCATCACCGGGAGCATAGGAGCGGATCGCAACAATCAGGCTATCGCCGTCCGCAATCGTCCGGTCGTTGATCTTGGTGATCACATCGCCGGGCTTCAGTCCGGCCGCGGCAGCCGGGCTGCCGGCGTTGACTTGACCGAGCACCGCACCGCTCGTTGCGGCGGACTGACTTTGCGACAACCCGACGCCGAGCTGGGCATGGGTCGCCTTGCCGTTGGACATCAGTTGGTCGGACACTCGGACCGCGTCATTGGAGGGGATCGCAAAGCCGACGCCGATGTTCCCAGACTGCCCATCCGATGATTGGCCGACGGTCGCGATCGCCGAGTTGATTCCCACCACCCGGCCAGCTAAGTCGACAAGCGGACCACCGGAGTTGCCCGGATTGATCGCCGCATCGGTCTGGATGGCATCCATCACCGACTGCTCGCCGGTTCCGCTTGCACCGGAGGTGACCGGACGATGAAGTGTCGACACGATGCCCTCGGTCACGGTGTTACTCAGTCCCAGCGGCGCACCGACTGCGATGACACTCTGACCGACCTGCAACTTCTCGGAGTTGGCGAAAACCGCAGCCTTGAGCCCGCTCACACCCTCCGCCTTGATGACCGCAAGGTCAGAACTCGGGTCTGTTCCCACGATCTTCGCCGAGGCAGTACTGCCGTTGCTCAGGGTCACGCTGACGGACCCGCCTTGACCCACACCCTCGACCACGTGGTTGTTCGTCAGGATGTAGCCGTCGTCCTTGATGATCACGCCGGACCCGGTGCCCTGCCCGCCCTGGCTGGACACCGCGACCGTCACGACACTGGGACCGATCGCCTTGGCGGCTGATTCCACCGAACCGGTCGTGGTAGCTGCTGTGCCAATCGACGTGTCGTTGGTGAGCAGAGACGTCGAGGTTGAGGAGGCAGTTCCGGTCGAGACCCGCGCTCCGACAGCACCGCCAGCTATGCCCGAGGCCACTGCCACGGTGACAACCACGGCGGTGAGCATGACGACCGGACGACGTGCGTAGAAGGACTTCTTCGGTGGCACTGGCGGCTCGGGTGTCGGGGTCAGTGGTGGCACATAAGCAGTATCCGCGAATGACTGCGGCTCGTCACCGGCGGCACTGGTGCGCGAATCGATCGGGGAAGTGTCGTTCGGTCCAGGTTGGTAACTCATGCAGTGAGTTTCCTTAGCCAACCTGGGAGTTTCCTGAGAAA
>JAGNDY010000159.1 GCA_018003655.1 Candidatus Nanopelagicales bacterium | reverse complement strand
TGGGATCGGGCTCCCCGCGCCACCGAATCATGAATCGCTCGACGATGGTGCGGGCCTCGTCGATGCGGGGCTGCGGAACCATTGGCTGGCCAAGTCCACGGGCCGCCTGCGCCACGAAGGACATCGCCATAACTGAGACGTGTGCCAAGTTGTTGCGGGCCTCCTCGTCATCGATATCCAGTAGCGGCTTCAGTCCCCAGGCGGGGGCGAGAGTGGCGATTGCGGACTGAACGTCAACGCGCACGTCGCCGGAGTGGATGGGAATCGGGTACGGCTCGGCAGGCGGTAGGCCCGGGTTGAACTCGTTGTCGACAAGCAGGCCCCAGATGTTGGCGAACGACACGCGTCCGACCAAGTCCTCGATGTCGACGCCGCGGTATCGCAGCGAACTTCCCTCTTTGTCCGGTTCAGCGATCTCAGTCTCAAATGCGATGACACCTTCAAGACCCGGTACGAATTCCGACATACGCGCTGCTCCCACGGACTTGGGGCGGGTGGCACTGATGTGGCGTCCACTCGCGAGTTGGATCGCCGAACGGATCGCGTCCGGCGGTTGCCTTCCGGGTAATCCTTACGCACTCGGCCGCTCGACGCCTACACAGGGCGCGAGAAAGTCACCGATTCCGCAGATCGGTCACCACAGAGTCGACGGTTGCGTCCAGGCTGGTTCCGCGTGCTTTCGCCCCGGCACGCATGTCTCGGCGGGCTTTGCGCGAGACGCTGGACTTCAGCGCAATGCGCGGGTCGAGGATTGTCTCGCCCGCCAGATCCGCAGCTTTGTCCGTTTTCGCCTTCTTGGGCTGCTTGCCCTTTGGCTTCTTTGCGCCCTTGCCGTTGAGTCGCTCGGCAGCATTTTTCGCTGCCCTGCGGGTCTTCTTGTCGGCTTTGGTGTGTGCCCTGGCCTTCTTCTTGCGTGCCTTCCTGTTTTTGTCGGCCTTGCCGCTCCTGCCCGCTTTGTCGTCGCCTGCTCGGTCGTCGCCCGCCTGGTCGTCGCTGACCGGAACATCGTCGGCATCGTGCTCGGCAGGGCGAGGAGCACTGGTCGACCGGCCTGGGCGACTTGGTGCTAGCGACGGGTGGGCCCGGTTGCTGGAAGTGCGCGGGGCGTCAGGTAGACCGATGGACCGTTCGGCCAGATCGATGACGACGGCCTGACGCGACTTGTCGGCCTCTGCCGGATGTAAGTCGGCGTCGGGAGCCTTGCGCAGTGCTGGACGCGGTCCGGGGTTAGTCATCGCTGCTCCATCGCGGTCGGGATCGAGCGCAGTGCCGAGTCGCTGGCGGAGATCCCGGCTCGAGGAGTAACCGGTGACGTTTCGACCCGCGTGCTGTCGCCGAAGAGGTGAACGTGCAAAACGTCCAGCGCTCGGCAGATGTCGGCGGCACCGTTGCTCTGCCAGCGCTGGACGGGCGTGCAAGCACCTTGGGCCTGTTGCACCGCTGAGCGGTCGGGCAGGCCACCGAGGATGAGGTCACCAAACGCCGCGCGCATCTCGTCCATGCGGTAGACGTGCTCGGGCAAGGTAGGCCGGACCCGATTGGCGACGATCCCCGCAGCACGCAAACCGGGGTTGCCACTCTTGGCGACAACCGATACGGCCTCCAGTGCCTGCTCTGCTCCCTGCACCGCGAAGTAGGAAGGCTCTGTGACGACTAGTGCCGCGTCCGCGGCGTTGAGCGCATTGCGAGTCAATTCCCCGAGTGATGGCGGGCAGTCAATGAGGACGACGTCGTACTCATCGGTGACGCCCTCCAGCGCGTGCCGCAGGCGCCGTGACGAATCGGGTCCTGACGGGGTCGCCCGGTGCTCAAGTGCTCGTTCGCTGGGAACCAATCGGACCAGCGGGCTCCAGGCAGACTCGACGACAGCATCGGCGGCGACCCCGGTCCGCCCGTCGTAGAGCACGTCGGAAGTCGTGTACGGGGTCCGAAGTGGGTCCAGCGAGGCGGTGGCGTTTGCCTGCGGGTCAAGGTCCACAACCAGCACGCGCAGACCACGTTCAGCTGCGGCACCGGCAAGACCGAGCACAACACTGGTTTTGCCGACCCCACCTTTGAGGGAAAGGGTCGCGAGAATTCGTGGCACGTTGCGCAGGTCCACGGTGGGGATTGCTGACGTTGAACTCACCGGTCAAGTGTCGCAGCGCATCGGGCATTCCAAGCGCAAGCACACGCCGTCGGTATGCTCGCGGAATCCGTCGGTCGGCTGGGTCAGGCATCAGGCGCGCGGTGGCAGTGCGCTGAACCGTCGGAGGGCCTCGTCGCGTTCAACGAAGTGATCAACGACGCGCTCTGGGTACTCGCAATCGGCTGGCCACGCCAGTGTCCCGGCGAGCTTCCACGGTTCGTGCACTGATTTGGCGTCGAAGCTGGCAAGTTCGGGCACCCACCGACGGATGTAGTCGCCGTCGGGATCGAATTTCTGGCCTTGAAGCACCGGGTTGAAGACACGGTAGAAGGGTGCGGCATCCGTTCCGCAGCCAGCCGTCCACTGCCAGCCGTGCTGGTTGCTGGCCGTATCCCCGTCGCGCAGCCGTTGCATGAACCAGTCCGCACCGAGTTGCCATGGCAGATGCAGGCCCTTGACCAAGAACGATGCCGTGACCATGCGAACCCGATTGTGCATCCATCCCTCGGAACGGAGATGGCGCATACCCGCATCGACAAATGGGTAGCCGGTCCTTCCCTGTGTCCAGGCGGTGAAGCGATGATCGGCTTGGGCGCCGCTGTCGATCTGCAGTACGTCGTCGAAGCGCGAATCCAGCGATGTGTGGTTGCTCGTCGGGTTTGCGTCCCAGACCTCGGCATAGAACTCCC
>JAGNDY010000158.1 GCA_018003655.1 Candidatus Nanopelagicales bacterium | reverse complement strand
TTGCCCGTAGTGCCCATTGGACCGCAGGGCCGGAGGCGAGCAGTTGCGCGCGGCGGTCACCGGCAGCTTCGGGGTCGGCTTGGGCGATCAGGTGCATCCCCGCGAGGATGCCGTCGATGTCGGCGCCCTCGGGCTGGGCCGGTTGTGGGTACGGCTCGTTGTACACCGTCAGGTAGTAGAAGACGTTCTGTGCATCCGGTCCGACCATTCGGCGAAGGCCGTCTTTAACGATATGGGCGATCTCATAGCCGAATGCCGGGTCGTAGGAGATGACTGCGGGATTGGTCGACGCGATGAGCGGGGACTGGCCGTCCTGGTGTTGGAGACCCTCGCCGTTGAGGGTGGTCCGACCGGCAGTTGCTCCCAGCAGGAACCCGTGGGTCATTTGATCCATCGCAGCCCACAGCAGGTCGGCAGTTCGCTGGAAACCGAACATTGAATAGAAGATGTAGACGGGGATCATGTGCTCGCCGTGGGTCGAGTAGGAACTGCCTGCGGCGATGAATGACGACGTGGCGCCGCCCTCGTTGATGCCCTCGTGCAGGATCTGCCCGGAGGTGCTCTCTTGGTAGGACAAGAACAACTCGCGGTCTACCGAGAGGTAATGCTGACCGTCGGGGTTGTAGATCTTCTGGGTCGGGAACATCGCATCCATCCCAAAGGTGCGAGCCTCGTCCGGGATGATCGGCACCCACCGCGGGCCGATGTTTTTGTCTTTGAGTAGCTCCTTGAACAGCCGAACGAAAGCCATCGTGGTGGCGACTGGCTGCTTGCCCGAACCCCGCTCGAGAACCTCGTACGCCTTGTCCCCAGGCAGCTCCAGCGGCTTGGCGCGATTGGTTCTGGCGGGAATGCCGCCACCGAGTTCGCGGCGGCGCTCGAGCATGTACTCGACGGTCTCGTGATCCTTGCCAGGATGAAAGTAGGGCGGCAACGTCGCATCGAGTTCCGAGTCGGGAATGTCGATTTGCAGCCGATCGCGGAAGACCTTGAGATCCTCCAGGGTCAAGTGCTTCATCTGGTGCGTCGAATTGCGGCCCTCGAAGTGCGATCCCAATGTCCAGCCCTTGATGGTCTTGGCCAGGATCACCGTGGGGCGCCCCTTGTGCTCTGTTGCCGCCCGGTACGCGGCGTAAAGCTTGCGGTAGTCGTGGCCGCCGCGTTGCAGTCGCCAGATATCTCCGTCGCTCATGTCCGCCACGAGGGCGGCGGTTCGTGGATCACGGCCGAAGAAGTTCTCGCGGACGAATGCTCCGTCCTCGGACTTATAGGTTTGGTAGTCGCCGTCGGGCGTGGCATTCATCAGTGCCACCAGCGCGCCGTCGGAGTCGTTGGCCAGCAGGGGATCCCAGCCACGCCCCCACACGACCTTGATGACATTCCAGCCCGCGCCACGGAAGAGCGCCTCAAGCTCCTGGATGATTTTCCCGTTGCCTCGGACTGGTCCGTCGAGGCGCTGCAGGTTGCAGTTGATGACGAACGTAAGGTTGTCCAGCTTCTCGCGGCTGGCAAGTGAGAGCGCCCCGGTGGATTCAGGCTCGTCCATCTCGCCGTCGCCCAGAAAAGCCCACACATGCTGATCGGAGGTGTCCTTGATGCCACGGTCACGCAGGTATCGATTGAACCGCGCTTGGTAGATCGCGTTCAGCGGACCCAGGCCCATTGAGACGGTCGGGAACCGCCAGAAGTCCGGCATCAGCCGTGGGTGTGGATAGGACGGCAGGCCGCCACCCGGATGGCTGAGTTCCTGCCGGAAGCCGTCCAGGCGGTCCTCGGTCAAACGGCCTTCGAGGAACGCCCGTGCGTAGGCGCCCGGGGAGGAATGACCCTGCCAGAAGATCTGGTCGGAGCCGCCCAACGCGTTCGGTCCGCGGAAGAAGTGGTTCATACCGACCTCGTACAGCGCGGCCGACGATGCGTAGGACGAGATGTGGCCACCGACCTCCACCCCCGGCCGTTGCGCCCGGTGCACCATGATCGCGGCGTTCCAGCGGGTGATCGAGCGGATCCTGCGCTCGATCGCCTCCTCACCCGGGAACTCAGGCTCATCCTCAGGCGAGATGGTGTTGATGTAGTCGGTTTGCCGAACATCTGGGACACCAAGGTCGCGTTCGGCGCTGTGACGCAGGAGTTCGCGCATCAGGTAACGCGCTCGGGTGGAACCGGCCTCATCGATGACGCTGTCGAGCGACTCGATCCACTCCCGGCTCTCGGCCGGATCGTTGTCCACGTACTGGCTGGGGAGGTTACCGCTGTGTTCTGCGTTGGTTCCGGGCATTGCCGGCTCCGTCCTTGGTGCTTATTTGCCTCTGCCTGAGCGTCGCGCGACGAGGCGAGTGCCCTGCCAGTCCGCCGCTGCATTCACGCTACTCGTCTGTTGCAGGCCAGAGGTAGGGGCAGCATCGGAGATATCTTCGGGCTCAACGTGACCATCCCGGCCGGACTTGGGGGTCAGTAGCCACACCACGCCTTGATCGGCCAGTGACGTGATCGAGTCCACTAACGCATCGATCAGATCGCCATCCTCCTCGCGGAACCAGAGCAGCACCACGTCGACGACCTCGTCGGTGTCCCCGTCGAGGAGTTCAGAACCGATCGCGGACTCAATCGCCGCTCGCAGATCCTCGTCGCAATCGTCGTCGTAGCCGAGTTCTTGCACCGTCTGGCCCTTCGTAATTCCGGCCAGGACTGTCCCGCTCACCAATTCCTCCGTCATGTTGACAACTCGCAGTGACCGCGCGGTTTGCCCCGGTCATGGGTGTAGTCCATCGGACTCGGTGGCCGCACGCAACCATTGGGGTGCGCGTCGGGTGTGTTGGCCACAAATCCGATTGGGTAAGGTTCCCCTAAGTGCGATGG
>JAGNDY010000157.1 GCA_018003655.1 Candidatus Nanopelagicales bacterium | reverse complement strand
CGCGGACTTGCGCAATGACGACGACACCGTGACTTTCCGGGAAGCGATCCGCCGGGTCAGCCGCCAATTCCACCGCCTGGGAATCGACCCAACCAGCAGCCACCCAAAGTTGCGTTTTCGACTCGACCGAAGCACTGACGATCATCCGGTCACGATCGGGCACGAGGACGGACTGGTGACCTTGGATCTTCGCGAGGCCGATCCGGTGGCGCGGGAGCGTACCCGCGAGGCGCTGGCGGAGCCCTACCGGACACCGCTGGGCCATGTGCGTCACGAGTCGGGTCACTGGCATTGGCAAAGTGCCATTGCGTCAGATCCCGCTCGACTTGAGCTGTTCCGTTCATTCTTCGGTGACGAGCGAATCGACTACTCCGAGTCCTTGCAACTGCACTACGCCACAGATGACGACGGCGCCTGGCGTGGTGAGTTCCACTCAAACTACGCGGCGGCCCATCCGTGGGAGGACTACGCCGAGTCCTTCGCCCACGTCCTGCACATGTTGGACACGATTGAGACAGCGCACGCGGAGGGTCTTGTCCCCCAGATCCCGACTAGCTTCGATGAGTTGCACACGGAGTGGGCTCGGGTGACGGTTGCCCTCAACGAGTTGAGCAGATCCATGGGAGTCCCCGACCCATATCCGTTCGCGCCACCGGACTCTGCTGTAGTGAAAATGTCGTTCATCTACGACGTGCTGACGACGCCGGTGGGCCCCAGCGTTGAAGCCTGAACGACCCGCACCGGAGGCTACGGGTCGTTCAGGCTGATCCTGGTCAGATTGGATCTGGTTCGACCTCACGCGTCGGGCTTGGTGTAGCCGTGCGCTTGCAGCCCTTGTGCCAGCTGCACGGCGTTCGCCACCATGGTCTGCATCGCCGACTCGGTCGCGTCTGGGCGCTCGTCCAAATCCTTGTAGTCCTCGCGCTGCATCGCTTCGCCAACCCAGTACGTGCAACCGGCTGCGGGGATGGTGAAACCACAGTCGTTAACGGCTTGGAAAATCTCCGCGACGCTATGGTGCGCACCGTCCTCATTGCCGACGATCCCAGCGACCGCGACCTTGCCATACGTCAACGGCAAGCCATCGTCGCCTTCTTCACCGAGCTCGGCGTCGAGCCGCTCCAACACGACCTTGCACATCGAGGCCGGCTGGCCCATCCAGATCGGAGTGGTCAACACCAGGATCTGGGAATCCAGCATCTTCTGTCGGATTGCTGGCCAACCATCGCCATCACCCTCATCAGTGGTGATCCCGAACTTGACATCGTGGTCGGCGACTCGGATCACCTCGGCCTCCACACCATGGGTGGAAAGGGCCGCAGAAATTCGCTCCGACATCAGTTGTGAGCTGGACTCCGCAGGGGACTTCTTCAACGTGCAGCACAGGATCAGTGCCTTCATTTCGCTCATCACAACCTCCTTGGCTCCCCAGCCTCGGTGCCCATCGCCGCGACCATCAAGAGCCGATGGTCATCGAAAAGTGGTCCGCAGGTTGGCTCGGTCCTCCCGCGTCGAAGGCACCGGCCCCTCGCTCCGAAGTCCCGGATTCTCGTGACTCGCGGCACTTTGGTGAGCGTGCGGGACCTGGCTATTTTCGAAGGTATGAGTGTGACGTCCACCCAACTCGATCTTGGCGGCAGTGAGCCTGTTTCGGCTGCGCGACACTTCGCGGCCGGGCCGACCAACGAAAGGAAAGTCATGGATGCACTGGTGATGCTGCGCGAGGAGCACAAAGCGATCAAGCGGATGTTTCGCGAGTTTGAGCGCGGAGATCTGAACGTGGTGGCTGACTTCTGCCGCGAGTTGATGATCCACTCAGAGATGGAGGAGGCGGTCCTCTACCCGGCAATCCGCGAAGCCGCTCCCGACACCAAAGACATCGTCATGGAAGGTATCGAGGAACATCACGAGGTCAAACTGCTGATCGGCGAGCTCAACGTAATGACGCCGGACGAGGATCACTACAAGGCGAAGGCGACCGTCGTGATGGAGAACAGCGAGCACCACTTCGGGGAGGAAGAAGAGGACATGTTCCCGAAGATCCGCAAGGCGCTCGGCCGCAACCGGCTAATCGAGTTGGGAACCCAGATGGCGGAGTTTCGCACCGAACGTGAGCAAGCGTCCTGGGCGGCGAATAACTAACTGCAGTGGGGCTGGTAGCAGGCTCTAGTCGCCGACGATCAACCGTCGCGACTTACGTTCCGCGATGAGGGCGGCGGCCTGGGAGCGGCGTTGGACCCCGAGCTTGCCGAGCAGTGACGACACGTAATTCTTCACGGTCTTTTCGGAGAGGAACATCTTCTCGCTGATCTCGCGATTGGTGAGACCCTCCCCGAGCAGTTCAAGCAACTGCCGGTCGCGTTTGGACAAGTCACCGATCGGATCGTCGACGTCCTCCGCAGCCTGTCGAACCTTGCGCAGGATTCCTTCGGTTGCCTGCGGATCGAGCATTGAACCGCCGTTGCCGACCGTTCGGATCGCGTTGACCAGATCGGCTTCGGCGATCTCCTTGAAGACAAAGCCCGACGCGCCCGCCAAGATCGCCTCGACAAGGGACTCCTCGGTGGCGTACGTCGTCAACATCAGGCACGAAGCCTCGGGCAGCTTCTTGCGAAGCTCGCGGCAGACGGTTATGCCGCTGTCGTCTGGCAGCTTGAGGTCGAGCACGAGGACGTCCGGTCGAAGAGCGGGCGCAACCGCGATGGCCTCGCTGGCCAGGCTGGCCTCGCCGACGACCGCCATGTCATCCTCAGCTTCGACCATTGTGCGCAAGCCGGTTCGGGTGACGGCGTGATCGTCCACGATCATGACTCGGATGGGTTCGGCTTGCTGGCCTTGCTCGTTCGCTGGCATGAATGAGCCCCCT
>JAGNDY010000156.1 GCA_018003655.1 Candidatus Nanopelagicales bacterium | reverse complement strand
CTTTGTCAACGAGCAGACGGATTCTTCATGAGAACCGTCGAGCAGCAGTTGCAGTTGATCCTCGGGCACGCTCCGCGGCTGGCCCCGTTGGACGTTCCGCTGTTGGACACCCTTGGCTGCGTGCTGGCCGCAGACGTGGTCGCACACGGTCCCGGCGGTGAGTACGCAGCGGTGACAGGGATGCCCGCACCGCCGGGTGTGGCCGGTCAGCCAGGAGGTTCGGCAGTAGCCGTGGGGCAAGAAACGGTTCGCGTCATCACCACCGAAGGTGCCGACGGTTTCGGTCCACACACAGTCGGGACGCCAGCAGTGGCACGACCTGCCGGGTCGGGTCTGGCACCTGGTCAGGTTGTCGCGCCGGCTGGCGCGCTGGTGGGCGAGCGCGAGGTTGCGGCGATCGTCGCAGCCGGGTACTCGCGCGCACGGATTTACCCTCGACCGCGCGTCGTGATCATTCCCGTCGGCGATGACCTGGCCGAGTCCGGCCGCGCGCTGTTGGATGGGCAGTCCCACGACATCAACGGCCCGATGCTCACCGCGGCGGCGCTGCTGGCCGGTGCTGATGCATTCCGTGCGCAGCCAGCCGCCGATGACGTGCGCACCCTCACGTTGGTGGTGGAGGACCAACTGGTGCGGGCCGATCTGATCGTCGTCGTCGCCAACACCTACACCTCCGGCAATCAACCGGCTGGACCAGTCGTCGATGCGCTCGCGTCCATGGGCAGTGTTGACTTCACCTTCGCGGCGATCGATCCAGGCTCGGTCGTCGCATTCGGGACACTCGGGGCAGACCACGTGCCGGTGATCGTGCTACCGCGAGATTCGGCGACCGCATTGATCAACTTTGAGGTATTTGTTCGGCCGCTGATCAGGACGTTGGCGGGCCGGGCCGACGTCTTTCGACCCATTGAGCGGGCCGTGACCTCCGCACCGATCAACAACTCCAAGCGTCTGCGTCGATTCATTCCAGCGGTCGTCGATCCTGACCTGGATTCGCGCGGTCGGGTAGCCGCCACACCACTCGTGGCTCGAGGCCCGTCCGCGGTGTGGATGCGCGAGGCGAACGCACTCATGGTTGTTCCAGAGGACCGCACCGAGCTGACTGCCGGAGATCAGGTGGGGCTCATTCGGCTGGATCGCGGCTGACAAAGTGGACTACAGCATCACGTCTGGACCGCTTGGGCTGCGGCTCATCCGGCTTCGGGACGCATCCGAGTGGCGTTCGGTGCGGCTGCGTAATCGGAACTGGCTCAACCAGTGGGATGCGACCTCGCCAATCGGCGGGGCCGACATTCCGCCGACCTTCTCAGCCATGGTTCGGGCGCTGCGGGCCGAGGCACGAGCGGGTCGGACGATTCCGTGGGTCATCACCGAGAACAGCGGCATCGTTGGTCAGTTGACGATCGGTGGCATCGCGGCCGGGTCATTGCGGTGCGCGCACGCGGGTTACTGGGTGGACCAGCGAGTCGCCGGTCGTGGGATCGCCCCGACCGCCCTGGCCATGGGCATTGATTTCTGCTTCCAGCAGCTGGAAATGCACCGCATTGAGGTGAACATTCGCCCCGAAAACGTGGCCAGCCGCCGCGTCGTTGAGAAGCTTGGACTGCGCTACGAGGGCCTGCGCGAGCGCTACCTGCACATCAACGGTCAGTGGCGTGACCACCTGTCGTATGCGGTCACGGCCGAAGAGGTTCCGGCTGGTTTGATCAACCGCCTACAGCGCGCGCAGAACCCCGTTCCCGGCGGACCGGGACCGATCTCGTAGAAGTGATCATCATTCGTTCGAAATTTGGACCGAACACGCACAAATGAGGTGCCATCCGGGTGGGCGTCTCTCCTACGCTGACGCTGTGCTCACCGGCCTTGTTTACGCAGCAGTCATCGTTCTCTGGGCGGTCGTCCTGGTTCCCCAGTGGCTGCGGCGCCATGAACGCAATTCCGAACACCGCACCACGCTCACTTTCCACCGCGCCATGCGAACCCTCGAGCGTCGTCGTGCTGCCCGCGGAGTCAGTCGGGCCAAGCATGACGTTGACGTCGTGGTTTCCGGTGCCCGCACCCGCGTCCACGATCGGGTCGCCGTGGACGCCGACGGCGCCAACGCCATCGACCAGCACCTCGACCTCGGTGTCGACCCGTTCGTCGGCAGCATCGACGAGCAGGAAGTCATCGACGCCCGTCGGGTTCGCTCGCAGATCCGAGTCCGCGAGACGGCTTCGCGCCGCCGCCGCCAAGTCCAGCAAGTCTTGGTGGCCCTCAGTCTGATCTCGGTGGTGCTGCTCGTCATGGGCATCATGCCGTTGATGATCGCGCTGCTGTCGCCGGTGGCGCTCGGTGCCTTCTGGTACGTCTCGCGCCGCCAGGCCGAGGTTGCTCGGTTGGCCACCGCTCGCCGAGCCCGTCGCGATGACGTTGCAAACGCCACTGCCGGCCAGCAAGCCGAGGGACGCGAACGCCGCACCACCCGCGGTTCGACCACGCGGTCAGCCGCTGGCCGCAGGAGCCAAGGGGATGCCCGTGATCGCCGACGCTCCGCCCGTCGCCACGTTGATCGGTCGGCCGCCGGACGCCAGAGCACTGGTGTTGCAGACCTCGATGAGTCGACGGATGTTCGCGTACTGAGCACTGCTGAGGTCTCCGAGCGTCGCGCCAGTGTGGCCGCCAACGGCTCGTGGGAGCCGGTCGAGGCGCCGCTGCCGACCTACGTCGACAGCAGGCGCGCCACCCCCATGCCGCGCAACATCGACTCGTCGGCTCGTGGGGACTGGACCTCGGAGCGGATGATGGAACAGGTGGACGCTCTCCGTGCCCCGGGCATTGATGCCGAAGCCGAGCTCGGCCTCGACGCCTTTGTGGACGTTCCCGCTGCGGCCGTCGATGACGACTCCCACTACTCCCACCGCCGCGCAGTCAACGACTGACCCTGCGGGGTATCCTGACGATCCCGCCTTAACCG
>JAGNDY010000155.1 GCA_018003655.1 Candidatus Nanopelagicales bacterium | reverse complement strand
GACGAACTTGGCACCCTTGATGTTGGGCACGACCCGTGCGGGCTGGGGTGGCTGGGGCTGGGTCTGGTACGGCGGCGGGTACGGTGGCCGCCATTGGGTGGGTTGCTGGATCATTTCGGTTCCCCTTTCTAGGCTGCCCACGCGGCTGCGCGGGTAAGTTGGTCATCATCAAGCCCGAGATAGCGTTGGGTCGTGGCCAGCGATGCGTGACCGAGCAACGCTTGGACGGCGCGGACATCGTGCGATCCGGCGTAGACGCGGTTGGCGTAGCGGTGGCGTAGACGGTGCGGCGGATAGCCGGTCGCCTGGCTGATGACGTCATGCACCCAATCCACACTCACGTGCCCGCCGGAGCGGCCGGGGAAGGCGTACCCGTGGCACGTCGATAGCCACGCCGAGACATCCGCCGGCAACGGCACGCGCCGAATCTTGTTCCCCTTGCCGTGGACGGTGAGCCAACCATCGGCCGCGTCGGACGAATGGACAACCGCCAGCTCCGCACGCCGCAGACCCGTGCTGGCCGCCAGTCGGACCAGCCACCACCTGACGCCTGACTCGCACGCCAGCGCGTGGTCCACCGCCGCGTCGGGGCACGGCCGGGAGCATGGGGCAGGCTCGGGTGGTGCCACGAGCAGCGCGGCCGGGTTGTCGTGCCCTTCCCGCTGCGCCCAACGATAGAAGTCTCGGAGGCTAGCCACGGCAGACCGCCGAGATGCCGCGTTCCAGTCGTGCGCCGCGAGCCAGTGTTCCAGGTCGGTGGTGGTGGCCTGCCACGGCGAGATCCCGAGTTCCGTGAAGCAGCGACGGACGTGATGCGTGCGAAGTCGGACGGTCCCCGGTGCGCGGCCGATGGCCGTCAGGTGTTCGGTGTAACCCCCGACCACACGCCCGATAAGGGCTGAGGTCATGGATTCGATCATGGCCGACACCTCCCCTCGGTGTCCTGTTGGTTGCTGGTTGCCAGTAACCGGACGGTTGTTGGTTCGAATCCATCCGCGGGAGCAAGTCCCACACGTTGCAGCGGAGTATGCCCGCCACCCGGTCAAGTTCATCGAGTGACCACGCGAGGTCGCCGCGCACTCGCGCCGCTATCTGCGGCTGACTCAGACCCATCTCCCGCGCCAACCCCGCGCCAGACATCCGACGCCGGGCCATCATTGCGCGCACTTCCTCCGCCACGTAGGTCGAGGTTCGCGTCTCCACTTGTGCTGCTCTCATACCAACAGCGTAATGCCTATGCCTATATATGCATAGGGCATGGCACACAAATAGTTCTAAAGGACTATCGCCTTGGGCTTGCGTTCCTATAGGGGATGGCTTTAGAGTCAAGCCATGCAACCAACTCAAAAGGTAAGCGACACGGTATCGGGGGAGATTCGAGCGCAACTGGCGCGCAAGCGACTCACCCAGGGCGACCTATCAACGGCGTTGGGAATCTCCCAGCCGCAGGTCAGTTCCAGGCTGCTCGGGCGAATCGGCTGGTCAATCGACGAACTCGCCACCGTCGCCGCGTGGCTGGATATTCCGCTAGCCGACCTCGTGAAGGACGCCGCGTGAGCAACGACGTGGCGCTGTCCGTCATGGATCAGCTAGAAGCCTGCGAGACGGTCATCCGCCGTGGGCTGGCGACGTTCGTTGAGGTCGGCACAGCGCTGGCAACCATCCGTGATGAGCGTCTGTACCGCGAGAGCCACGAGACGTTCGAGGACTACTGCCGCGAGGCGTGGAACTTTGGCCGCCAGCGCGCTGCTGCGCTCATCGAGGCCGCCGGGATCGTAAACGTCGTGTCCGAAATTTCGGACATTCGTGTATCCACCGAATCTCACGCCGCCGCTCTCGCGCCGATCATCAAGGCCGAAGGTCCGGAGCGTGCCGCTGAAGTGCTCGCCGAGGTTGCCGAGGCTGGTCCGGTCACCGCGCGTGCGATCCGCGAGACGGGACGCCCGACCCGCACCGTAACCGTGGTCGAGGAAGTCACCGTAGACGCCGAGACCGGCGAGATCGTGGCACCGACAGCGGATGAGTACGTCAGCCAGTTCCCCGACATGCGTAAGGCGAACCTACGCAAGGAGTTCTCTCGCTGGACGTCTGGCATTGCGCCGACCGTTGGGTTTGACCCGGAGGAGTTGGCGGGAATCGTCGGCAACGACGAACTGAAGGTGATGCTGCTGCGCTCTGCTGTGCGGCGAGCAACCGAGTGGCTTGAGCAGTTTGACGCCGCCGTCGAATCGAACCGCGGCCTACGTCTAGTGAAAGGCAGCAATCAGTGAAGATCAACGTCAAGGCGCTATCTATCGACGAGCGGATCGAGTGGCAGCAGTTACTCAGCGATGCTCTCAACGGCGACCGCCAGGCAACCGAGATGGCCGTATCCCGCGCACTGCACATGATGGACCAAGCCGAGCGCGCGGGCCGTCAGTGGCCCGAGGAGGTTCGGCGTCAGGCTGTACGCGCGTCACTGAAGGACTCACTGAAAGCGCAAGCGAAGTCCGAGGACTCGGTTCTCGTGGACTACCACGGCCGCTTGGTTGCCAAAGATCGGCGTCGCGGGGTTCGTACTCTGGTCGAGGGCGGGAAGCGGGTCTTCCAACAGCGACTCATTGACGAGATGACCTGGGACGAGTTCGAGACCTGGGCCAGCATGAACAACGAGCAGATTGAAGGATTGCTGGTCAACCGAGAGGTTGCTAACGCGCTCGCCGCACTGCACGTCAAATACCCCGAGACTGAAACAGTCTCCGAGGCTCTGGCGCTCGACGGCATCAGCCTTGACGACTTGCTGGCAGGCGCGGCATGATCCCCGTCTGGTTGTCGAACACGACCCTGGCCGTCCTGCTCATCATCTGCGTCGGGCTGGTCGTCGCCGGCTACATCACCGACCGCCGCGCCGCCATCGCCGACGCCCGCCGTCGTCACCCGTCCAGCCGGGGGCGCAAGTGAACTGCCAAACCTGCGGCGACGAATCCGCCACCTACGAGTGCGACGACTGCTTCGTCCACCGCACCGAACTGGACGCGCTGAAGGCCACCGCCACCACAGCAATGGTGGTCGG
>JAGNDY010000154.1 GCA_018003655.1 Candidatus Nanopelagicales bacterium | reverse complement strand
CGAAGCGACTCAGCCAAGGCCGACGCCTGCAACTGGGTCAACTCCGCACAGCCGGCAGCAGCAAGTTCCAGCAACTCATCGAGTAGGGCACGCTCGAACGGCTCGCCCTCGGCGGTGCCTTGGACCTCGACGTACTTGCCGCCGCCGGTCATCACGACGTTCATGTCCGTCTGGGCGCTCACGTCGTCGTCGTAGTGCAGATCGAGGCGAGGTTGCCCGTCGATGATCCCAACGCTGACCGCGGCAACCGAGTCGATCAATGGCTTGGACCCGGCAGCAATATGGCCGCGGTCCCGGGCCCACTCGAGCGCGTCGGCAAGCGCCACGTAGGCGCCGGTGATTGCTGCGGTACGCGTGCCGCCGTCGGCCTGCAGGACATCGCAGTCGATCTGGATGGTGTTCTCTCCCAAAGCAGTGTCGTCGAGGGCCGCGCGTAGCGAGCGCCCGATCAGGCGCGATATTTCCTGGGTGCGACCAGACTGCTTGCCCTTGACCGATTCGCGGCTACCGCGAGTGTCGGTCGAACGAGGCAGCATCGAGTACTCGGCGGTGACCCAGCCCAAGCCGGTGTCCCTGCGCCAGCGCGGAACGCCGGGAGTAAACGATGCAACGCACAACACTCGGGTGCGGCCAAATTCGACCAGGCAGCTACCTTCGCCGTGATCAAGCCAGCCACGGTGAAACCTGACTGGTCGCAGTTCGTCGGCTCCACGTCCGTCACTTCGCGCCACTTGTCGCACCTCTCGTCGGGTTGCTTCTTCGCTAGCTTGTTCTTCAGGCAGGTTGCCCCCTCGGCAGTCTTGACTGCCCAGCCGGCGAACCAGCGTCGGAATCAGATGTCGATGGTCAAACCTGGAGTGGCAACCTGAACCGCGGCACCGAACTCTTCGGTCGCCTCGGCGACCACGGCCTTGTTGTCGGTCCAGGCCACCAAGTGGGTCAGCACCAACCGCGGAATGCCGGCTTTTTTGGCAGCCACACCGGCATCGCGGCCAGTCATGTGGATGTCCGGCGGGTTGTCGTTGGTTGACAAGTAGGACGCCTCGTAGAGCGCAACATCGGCGCCGACAGAGGCGTCAATGAGCTCCGGGCACAGCGCGGTATCACCGGAGTAGATGAGGGTGCGACCACCGGCCGCCACCTTGATAGCGAACGCAGTGATGCAATGCACCACCGGAAACGCGCTAATCGTGAACGGCCCAACGGTAAACGGTTGTCCGGCGTACTCGTGGAAATCGAACTCCGCCGACATGTCCTCGCCGGGTTCCAGTCCGTAGAGGGCAGACATGCGCTCGGAGATGCCGACCGGTCCGAACACGGGCACCTGCGGCAGTGGGCCTTTGGGGTTATACCGACGAGCGACGTGCATCGAGCCGAGGTCGGAGCAATGGTCGATGTGCAGGTGCGAGATGGCGATGCCGTCGATGGCGTCCAACCCACGATAGCGCTGAAGAGGACCGATCGAGCCGCTTCCCAGATCGAGCAAGATGGCGTGGCCGTCATGTTCGAGCAGGTAACAGGAGGCCGCGGCATCGCTGTTGGGAAACGATCCAGCGCTTCCCACGACCGTCAGTCTCATCCTCTGTCTCCGTTCATGGCTTCAACTATGTCGATCTCTGGGCCAAGGAACCTGCGGCCGATTCGTGCGAATTCATCGGGGTCACCCGTCGCGATGAATCGGTGGGCTGGCGGGGGCAGATCTGGACTCCGGAACATGTTTCCCTGCGCCAAAGTCGAGTAAACGTCTTTGGCGGTCTCTTCGGCACTTGAGACCAGACTCACCTCATCGCCAACGACGTGTTGGATCAATCCCGTCAGCACTGGGTAGTGGGTGCAACCGAGCACGAGGGTGTCGACGCCTGCCGCAACGACTGGGTCGAGGTACTCGTGCGCCACGTCGATCAGCTCATCCCCACCCGTCACACCAGCCTCGACGAACTCGACAAAACGAGGGCAAGCCTGCTGCACAACGGTCAGCCGTGGATTTGCAGCGAATGCATCCGCATAGGCCCCGCTGGTGACGGTGGCTCGGGTACCGATGACCCCCACGTGGTTGCTGCGCGTGGTGCGAACTGCGCGGCGGACTGCGGGATGGATGACTTCAACCACCGGCACGTCGTACCGTTCCCGAGCGTCCCGCAAAACGGCAGCACTGGCCGAGTTGCACGCAATGACCAACATCTTGACGCCGAGCTCGACCTGATGGTCCATAACGTTCAGCGCGTGGAGGCGAACCTCCGGAATCGGCAGCGGACCGTAAGGACCGTTGAGGGTGTCGCCGACGTAGAGGATTGCCTCGTCGGGAAGTTGATCCAGGATGGCGCGCGCAACGGTGAGCCCACCGACCCCCGAGTCGAAAATCCCAATTGGCGCCTCTGACATTTTCACAGTTTACGTGCGCGATCTACTGATCAACGCGAGTGGCTCGCGAGCATGAGGTAGGTCACGTCGCCAAGATCCACATGGTTGGCCACTTCGTTCTGATCATGCCCAAAGCTGACCGTCGAGCGCATCCTCGGCTTCCTCCAACGTACCCTCGTACGCCCCCGTGGACAGGTACTTCCACCCACCGTCACAGACGATGAATGCGATGTCAGCGCGCTGGCCGGCCTTCACCGCCTTCGCCGCCATGGCGAGGGCAGCATGCAGGATCGCACCGGTGGAGATACCCGCGAAAATCCCCTCCTCGGACAACAGCTCGCGGGTCCGACGAACCGCCTCGCGGGGACCAACGGAGTAGCGAGTCGTCAACACGGAAGGGTCATAGAGCTCGGGAACGAAGCCCTCGTCAAGGTTGCGCAGGCCGTACACGAGCTCGCCGTATCGAGGTTCGGCCGCGACGATCTGGATGTCCGGCACCCGCTCGCGCAGGAACCGACCCGCACCCATTAATGTCCCCGTGGTGCCGAGCCCGGCCACAAAGTGAGTGACCGTCGGCAGATCCGAGAGAATCTCTGGACCAGTTCCTTGGTAGTGCGCCATGGCGTTGTCCGGGTTCCCGTACTGGTAGAGCATCACCCAGTCCGGATGCTCGGCCGAGAGGGTTTTAGCGACACGTACTGCCTCGTTCGATCC
>JAGNDY010000153.1 GCA_018003655.1 Candidatus Nanopelagicales bacterium | reverse complement strand
ACGCCGTCGACCAGTGCCAACATGTTGCAGCCGAACGTGTCTTGCAGCTGGGTGTGCTTGAACAGTTGATTGAGTACGACCCGCGGCTGGGCGTCACGCTTGAGGATGACCACCAAGCGCTGGCCGGTGCGGTCAGAGGAGTCATCGCGCAGGTCAGCGATACCAGTCAGCTTGCCTGAGTCGGTCAGCTCGGCGATCTTGAGCGCGAGATTGTCGGGGTTGACCTGGTAGGGCAGCTCTTTGATGACCAGGCAGGTGCGCCCGCGGTTGTCCTCCTCGGTCTCGATGACTGCCCGCACGATCACCGAGCCGCGCCCGGTCCGGTAGGCATCGTCGATGCCCCGCTTGCCGACAATCAGGGCACCAGTCGGGAAGTCCGGTCCGGGGATGCGCTCCATCAGCGCTTCCAGGAGTTCTTCGCGCGAGGCGTCTGGATTCGCCAGTGCCCACTGACAGCCCTCGTTCAGCTCCCGCAGGTTGTGCGGTGGGATGTTGGTTGCCATGCCGACGGCAATACCCGCCGAGCCGTTGGCGAGCAGGTTCGGAAACCGCGACGGAAGCAGCAGCGGCTCCAGGGTTCGGCCGTCGTAGTTCGGCGTGAAGTCGACGGTCTCCTCGTCGATGTCGCGAACCATCTCCATCGCCAGCGGCGACATCCGGCACTCGGTGTAGCGGTGCGCGGCCGCGGGGTCGTTACCCGGTGAACCGAAGTTCCCCTGGCCGTCAACGAGGGGGTAGCGCAGCGACCACGGTTGTTCCAGGCGCACCAACGCGTCATAGACCGATGTGTCGCCATGCGGGTGGTAATTGCCGAGAACATCGCCGATCACGCGGGTGCATTTGAAGTACCCGCGGTCCGGTCGATAGCCACCGTCATACATCGCATACAGCACGCGGCGGTGAACGGGCTTGAGTCCGTCGGTGACGTCTGGGAGCGCTCGGCCAACGATGACGCTCATCGCGTAGTCGAGGTACGAACGTTGCATTTCGGTCTGGATCTCGACCGGTTCAATCCGTCCGTGCGGTCCGTGATCCTCCTGCTCGTCGGGCAGAGTCGTGGTGTCGTCAGCCACGGCTGATCAGTCCCTTCAGAAGGCTTACCGGTCGGTGATAGGAAGCGCGAAATGCCTTAAATATCAAGGAATCGCACGTCCTTGGCGTTGCGCTGAATGAACTTGCGGCGGGATTCAACGTCCTCGCCCATCAGCATCGAAAACATGTCGTCGGCCTGGGCCGCGTCGTCCAAAGTAACCTGCAGCAGTACTCGGTTGGCCGGGTCCATCGTGGTCTCCCACAGTTCCGAAGCGTTCATCTCTCCGAGGCCCTTGTAGCGCTGAATCGATTCCTTCGGCAGTCGTTTGCCACCGGCCAAACCATCCTCAACCATGGCGTCGCGCTCCTGATCGGAGAACGCGTATTCCGGCGAAACCTTCGACCACTTGATCTTGTAGAGCGGCGGCTGCGCCAAGTAGACGTGACCACCCTCCAGCAACGGACGCATGAAGCGGAACAGCAGCGTCAGCAGCAGGGTTCGGATGTGCTGGCCATCGACGTCGGCGTCAGCCATGAGCACCAGCTTGTGGTACCGCAACTTCTCGATATCGAACTCTTCTTGGATGCCCGTGCCAAGCGCGGAGATCATCGCCTGAACCTCGTTGTTTGCCAACACCTTGTCGAGCCGGGCGCGCTCAACGTTGAGAATCTTGCCACGAATCGGCAGGATCGCCTGCGTCGCCGGATCTCTGCCGCTGCGAGCGGATCCGCCGGCGGAGTCGCCCTCGACGATGAAGATCTCGCACATGGTTGGGTCGTTTGACGAGCAGTCGATTAACTTGCCTGGCAGGCCGCCGCCCCCGAGGAGTCCCTTGCGGCCACGGGCGAGTTCGCGGGCATTGCGAGCCGCGACTCTGGCGATCTGAGCAGACACCGATTTGCGGGCGATCTCTTTGCCCTCGGCGGGGTTCTGTTCGAACCAAGCACCGAGCTGCTCGTTGACGACCTTCTGAACGAAGGTCTTGGCCTCAGTGTTACCCAACTTGGTCTTGGTCTGACCTTCAAACTGGGGCTCGCGCAACTTCACGGACACGATCGCGGTGAGACCTTCGCGAATGTCGTCACCGGAGAGGTTGGTGTCCTTCTCCTTGAGCACGTTCCATTCGCGAGCGAACTTGTTGACCAGGCTGGTTAGTGCCGAGCGGAAGCCTTCCTCGTGCGCACCACCCTCGGTTGTCCCAATGGTGTTGGCGAAGGTGTAGACGGACTCGGTGTACGTCGAGCTCCACTGCATCGCGATCTCCGCCGAAATGCCGCGATCGGTGTCCTCGGCCTCAAACCAGATGATTTGCGGGTGCGCCGGACCCTTCTTGTCATTCAGATGCTTAACGAAGTCAGCGATGCCGCCCTCGTACATGTACGTGATGCTCCGACGTTCTGCGGCGACTGCGGCTTCCTCGTCGATCTCGGCCGCGGCTATAGGTTCGGCAACCTCGGCGACTTCAGTCACGGCCTCGCGCTCATCAGTGAGCGTCAGTGAGAGCCCGCGGTTGAGGAACGCCATCTCCTGGAAGCGCCGGGAGAGTGTTTCGAAATCGAAGTTGGTGGTCTCGAAGATCTCCTCGTCGGCCCAGAACGTCACAGTGGTTCCGGTTCGATCTGTCGCGTCACCCTGAGCCAGGGGCGCCTCCGGAACACCGCGGTTGTAGGACTGGTGCCACAGCCGACCCTCGCGAGCGACCTCTACATCAACGTGTGCGGACAGTGCATTGACCACCGAGACACCCACGCCGTGCAGACCACCGGAAACCGCATAGCCCTCCCCGCCGAACTTCCCGCCGGCGTGCAGGACGGTCAGCACCACCTCAACGGCGGGCTTGCCTTCGGTCGCCACGATGTCGACCGGGATACCGCGGCCGTTGTCGACGACACGCACCCCGCCGTCAGCCAGAAGAGTCACGTAGATGTGGTCGCAATGACCGGCTAGCGCCTCGTCAACGGAGTTGTCGACCACCTCATAGACCAGGTGGTGAAGGCCCCTCTCCCCGGTGGATCCGATGTACATCCCGGGACGCTTTCGGACAGCGTCGAG
>JAGNDY010000152.1 GCA_018003655.1 Candidatus Nanopelagicales bacterium | reverse complement strand
TGACACGATGCGGGTAGCACAATTGGACGCAGCACGATGAGAGGCAAAACGACGTGAAGTTCCGGGTAGAGCGCGATGTCCTGGCGGACGGTGTTGCATGGGCAGCTCGTGCACTGCCATCCCGTCCCTCAATCCCGACCTTGTCCGGTGTCTTGATTTCCAGCGACGATTCCGAGTTGACCTTGTCCGGCTTCGATATGGAGCAGGCCGCCAGGGTTCAAGTTGAGGCAACGATCGACGAGCCCGGCCAAGTACTGGTTTCCGGGCGGCTGTTGGCTGACATTGCGCGATCGTTGCCGGCTGCCCCAGTCGTGATCGCCACCGAAGGCAGCCGACTTGAGGTTCAGTGTGGAAGGTCGTCGTTCGTACTCCCGACGCTGCCGGTAGATGAGTACCCGCAATTACCAGAGATGCCCGCTCCCGTCGGTAGTGCAAGTGGCAGCGCCTTCGCCCACGCGGTCTCGCAGGTTGCAATCGCTGCTGGTCGTGATGACACGTTGCCGATGTTGCTCGGTGTGCGGCTCGAGATAGAAGACGACCACGTCACCATGGCCGCAACCGACCGCTATCGCCTTGCGGTGCGGGAGTTCACCTGGAACCCCGAGCAAGGTGGCTTCGAGGGATCAGCGCTAGTCCCAGCCAAGATCCTGGCGGACACGGCCAAGTTGCTCGCCGGAGCCAAGCGAGTGTCGGTTGCCTACGCGCCCGGCACCTCCGGGGAAGGCTTGATGGGCTTTGAGGGCGATGGTCGCCGCACGACCACCCGTCTGCTTGACGGCGAGTTCCCCAAGTACCGGCAACTACTGCCAAGTGACTCCTCCAGCGTTGCGACTGTGGAGAAGTCAGCGTTGGTCGAGGCCGTCAAGCGCGTGTCTCTGGTGGCCGAGCGCAACACACCAGTTCGACTGGTCTTCAGCGGCGAGGAAGTGGCGCTGCAGGCCGGGTCCGGCGATGAGGCGCAAGCGACGGAATCACTCGAGTCGCGCATCGTTGGCGAATCGATCGAGATTGCGTTCAACCCGCATTATCTGCTCGACGGGCTGGGGGCGATTGACTCAGCTGAAGTCGACATTTCCTTCACTGGTTCAGCCAAGCCCGCAGTGTTGACTCCGTCAGGCTCCGATAGCGACGACAGCTACAAGTACCTGCTGATGCCCGTACGACTCTCGTCGTAGCGCGCATCGTCGCTGACTGTGCGTGTTGAACGGGTCGAACTCTTTGACTTCCGCAGCTACCCACATGTCGAGGTTTCATTTGAGCCGGGAGTCAACGTCCTGCTAGGTCCCAACGGGATCGGCAAGACGAACGTTGTTGAGGCCGTTGGTTACGTCTCCACCATGAGTAGCCACCGAGTCGCCGCGGATTTGCCACTGGTGCGCGTCGAGAGCCCGCAGGCAGTGATCCGGGTGGAGTCGATTCGGCGCGATCGCAGCTCGGTCACCGAAATCGCCATCATTCCGGGCCGGGCCAACCGAGTGCAGATTTCCGGTTCACCGGTTCGCGCGCGAGACGTGGTCGGGCAACTGCGAACAGTTCTGTTTGCCCCAGAAGACCTCGCGTTGGTCAAGGGTGACCCGTCGGATCGCAGACGGTTCCTCGATGACCTACTGGTTCAGCGCGCACCGCGCTACGCAGCCGTTCGCGGTGACTACGAGCGAATAGTCCGGCAACGAACGACTCTGCTGAAGTCGATGGCCGGTCGAGGTAATCGCCCGCTGGATGAGTCGGCCGCGTCGACGCTTGAGGTGTGGGACGAGCAACTGGCCGAGGTTGGTGCATCGCTACTGTTCGGACGGCTGTCGTTGATGGCGGAAATTGATGAGCTGGTGGCTTCGGCGTATGGCCGCGTCGCGCCCGGAAAGTCGGCCACAATCGCCTACTACCCACGCTGGCTGTCCGCCGATCACGACGGTTGTGCGCTGCCTCGCGATCGCGAATTACTTCGAGACTTACTCCGTGAACACATTTCGCTAAAACGTCGCGAAGAGCTCGCTCGCGGGGTGACCCTGATTGGGCCGCACCGTGATGACATTCAGTTCGAGATTGGTGGGATGCCGGCCAAGTCGCACGCATCCCATGGCGAGTGCTGGTCGCTGGCACTTTCGCTGCGGCTCGGATCATTCGACTTGATGCGTGGCCTCGATGACGGCAGCGGCGACCCAGTGTTGATACTCGATGACGTGTTCGCCGAACTTGACCAATCGCGCCGCGAAGCCCTGGTGACCGTGGCTGCCAGCGCCGAGCAGGTGCTCGTCACCGCCGCAGTGGCTGACGACGTACCGCCGGAATTGGCCGCCACCAATTTTTCGGTTGCGCCGGGTGAGGTGCACCGTGGCTGACGAGGAGTTGCCGGACCTGGCTGCCGAGGCGCTAGCAAAGCTCCGCCGCAGTGTCCGTGGTCAACGTGCGACCGGTTCCAGTTCAGGGCAACGTGGATCGCGCAGCGGCAAGCGATGGCAGCCGGTTCGCGACGACGAGTACGGAGGTGCTGGACCAGGTGGCCGTGACCCAATTCTGGTCGGCCCCGGAATGGACGATCTGGTTCGCGACCGGGACTGGTCGGCGAGCACTGCGGTGGGTGGAGTCATCGGACGTTGGCCGGAAGTCGCCGGCGCGGACCTTGCGGCGCATGTGTCACCGGAGGAGTTCGACCAGTCCACCGCAACGCTGCGATTGCGCGCCGAATCAACCGCTTGGGCGACGCAAGTTCGGATGCTGATCCCGACCATTTTGGCCCGCATCGAGCAGGAGATTGGGTCCGGCGTCGTGCGCGATATCGAGGTGGTTGGGCCAGCTGTCGGCGGCCCGCGACCGGGTCGTTTCAGGGTGCCCGGCAGAGGGCCTCGCGACACCTACGGCTAGCCCACCAAACCAGCCCATTTATCCACCAAAACAAAGGCATCCCGGCAGTTCTTTGTGCCCTTAGCAGGTAGGATCAGCAAGTGTCATATGACGCTAGTGCAATCACCGTTCTTGAAGGTCTCGACGCTGTCCGAAAGCGTCCCGGGATGTACATCGGATCCACCG
Organism: Candidatus Nanopelagicales bacterium; assembly: GCA_018003655.1. Classification (NCBI taxonomy): domain Bacteria; kingdom Bacillati; phylum Actinomycetota; class Actinomycetes; order Candidatus Nanopelagicales; species Candidatus Nanopelagicales bacterium. The sequence goes on along the minus strand of JAGNDY010000152.1, from coordinate 81 downwards.
GGGAGAGGGGCCTTCACCACCTGGTCTATGAGGTGGTCGACAACTCCGTTGACGAGGCGCTAGCCGGTCATTGCGACCACA
>JAGNDY010000151.1 GCA_018003655.1 Candidatus Nanopelagicales bacterium | reverse complement strand
ACGACTGCCTGCAAGTGCGCATCGATATTTGTCACGACGTTGTCGCCAGGCACCGCCGCCCGATTCTCAAGCGTTTGACCGACCTTGCCCGATCTGCTCACAGCGACCCGCTGGACGCCCGGCTGACCGGCGAGCACCGAGTTGTACTGCTCCTCAAGTCCGGCCCGACCAACGCGGGTGTCAGCGGTATCGGCTGAGGTCGGGTCGAGCTTGTCCAACTCGGCCTGGCTGATCGGACCAAGGTATCCGGCAAGATGTGCCGCGTTGACACCATATGGCTTGGGGTACGAGCGCAGCGGTCGAAGATCCGTCCGCACGGCTGGCATGTCCCCGCGCTCTTCCATCAGCTGCAAGCCCACGGTCTGGGGTACGTCGGTCGCGACAACCACTGGTTGACCGGCAGGCCCGTTCCAGCACAGTGGCTGTGGTGCCGCGCCCGCTGTGCCACAGGGCTTCATGCGGGTGACCAAGTCGTCGTAGCTCACCGAGAGCTTCTTGGCCAAGGCCACCAGCGTCGCCTGCCCGCCATCCTTCTCGCGAGCCAGCGCGGTGCGATCGACGGTTACCGTCAACGAGGAACGATTGGCAACGATGGGACGACCCACTTGATCGAGGATCAGGCCGCGCTGCGGCGTGACAACCGCGGTGCGGACGCTGTTGCTTGACGCCGCGTTGCGATAGGTCGCCCCCTCGCCAACCTGCATCCACACCAGCCGCATGAACAGCGTCGCCAGCAAGGCGACCACCAGGACTTGCAGGATGATCAGGCGGGCATCGCGGCGCAGGGTCGGCCGGTTCCGCCGACCAGCACCACCCGCTGAAGCACCACTGGGTTGCCTCACGCGAGCCTGCCCTCGTCTGCGGCACCGCGATAAAGCACCCCGATGATCGGAACCACTGCCAGCGCCAAAACAGCGGCGTAAACGGCCGAAGTGACAACAAACCAGGGGACGGCTGACCAGGTGACGTGCGGCGAGGACAGCAATGCCCCTGTGACCGACAGCGCAAGAGTGACGCCGGCGGTCAAGCCTGCGATCGCCAACGCCGATCGCAGGTCAAAAGCACCCGCGTCCAAGGTGAAGTGACCCGCTACAAAGGCCGCGATTGCGTAGACCGCTGCAGTCTGGCCGATCGATCCTGTTGCCGGTGGGGCGACATCGACCAGCACTCCGGCGCCGAAACCGATGACTGCCCCTGGGCCGGGGCCAGCCGCCATTGCCAGCACCAACACGGTGACCAGTACAAGGTCAGGAGTAGCTCCAGGCAAACCCAACCGAGAAAGCAGCGTTGTTTGCAGAACTAATCCGGTAAGTAGCGCGGCGACGATCAGCAACACCCGCGGCAACGTGATGCGCATCCGTCACCCGCTCGGACTCGGGGTCGGTGCTGGGCTGTCCTTCGGCTTCGGTGGCAAGACGGAGTCGCGCGGATTGGTCCGCGGTGGGACGACTACCACTCCGACGATGTCCAACGCCGTCAGCGCGGCTGCTGGCCGAATCAGCGCAACGCGGTCAGCTTGCCCTGGGTCGCCGCGCAATGCCGTGACCGTTCCCAGGGGAAGTCCCGCGGCGTAGGGCCGCCCGTCCGGTGAGCCGAACGAGACAATTCGATCACCCACCGATACACCCGCCGTTGGGTCGAGTAGCCGCAGTATCTCCTCGCCCGGTTGCCCCGTGCCCTGCAACGCACCCACTTGGCCAGACCCCTCGATGCGGGCCCCAATGACCGAACTGTCATCGGAGAGCAACTGCACATCGGCGGTCACCGGTCCGACCGAAATGACTTTGCCGACGAGGCCCTCGCCATTCATGACGGTCATGTCCTTCTCGATACCGTCACCGGAGCCTGCGTCGATTGTCACAGTCCCGTTGAACGTTTGGGCAGAGCCGTACGCAACGACTCGGGCCGGCAACACGCGGTAGCCGCCAAGGCCCGCAGTTCGCAGCAGCGAGTCGACCGACTCAGCTTGTTGCGCGGTACGGGCGGCCGCATCGGACCCGTTCGCGACGTCGCTGAGCTGCTGACCGGCAACCTGCTGGCGTTCAGCCTGGTCGCCGAAGGTCGTCACCGAACGCGCGACACTGATGGCTGGTGCCGCTGCCGCTCCGACCGCGCGTTGAATCGGTCCGATAATGCCGGCCGCGATGCCGCGGACTCCATCGACCGCGTCGCTGCCGCGAACATCGAGTAGGACCAGGGTGAGCGAGACCAGGAGTAGCACCGCGAGGACACCACGTGCCCTGCTGGCCTCTCGCATGAATCCCCCTTCCGACTTGCCTGTGCGGCCAACTGCAGACTGTTGACGCTGCTACTAGTACCGCGACTCGGCCAGTAACACTGGCTTGAGTGCTTCGAAGTCTTCAACACAACGTCCGGTCCCGAGCGCGACACAACTCGTCGGATTGTCAGCGATTCGTACGGGCATTCCGGTCTCGTGCCGCAGCCGCTCAGCCAGTCCCCGCAGAAGAGCTCCTCCGCCGGTCAGCACGATGCCCGTGTCCATCACATCGCCGGCCAACTCCGGCGGAGTGCGATCCAACGTGATTCGGACCGCATCGACGATCGATCGAACTGACTCGTCGAGCGCCCTACGAACCTCGTCGCTGGTCAACACCACGGTTCGCGGCAACCCGCTGATCAGGTCACGTCCGCGGACCTGCGCCTGCGGTTCGTCGCGAGTCGGAAACGCTGAGCCGATGCGCAGCTTGACCCCCTCAGCGGTCCGCTCGCCGAGCAAGAGCGAGTACTCCTTCTTGACGTGCTGAATGATCGCCTCGTCCAGGCGGTCGCCACCCACGCGCGCGGAGATGCTCGTCACGATGCCGCCGAGACTGATGACCGCAACCTCGGTTGTTCCCCCACCGATATCCACGATCATTGAACCTTCGGCGTCATGGACCGGCAATCCGGCGCCGATCGCAGCAGCCATCGGCTCCTCGATGACGTAGACCCGGCGGGCACCAGCTGCATAGCCGGCATCCTTGACGGCCCGCTGTTCAACGGCAGTGATCCCACTTGGCACACAGATCACCAGCCGGGGTTTGGCCAGCAGTTTGCGGCTATGGATCTTCTGAATGAAGTACCGAAGCATCCGTTCGGTGGTTTCGAAGTCGGCAACGACCCCGTCCTTCAGCGGCCGAACAGCGACGATGCCCTCCGGAGTCCGCCCGAGCATCTGCTTGGCCGAAGTACCCACCGCAACGATCGCGCCGGTGCGTTGGTCAAGGGCCA
>JAGNDY010000150.1 GCA_018003655.1 Candidatus Nanopelagicales bacterium | reverse complement strand
GGGAGCACAAACGTCACTGGGAGAGCCATCATCATGAATCAGCAGCAGTTCGACAAGATGAAGAACGCACCGGGCTTTATCGCAGCACTTGATCAGAGTGGTGGCAGCACCCCCAAAGCGCTCAAGCTCTACGGAATTGCCGAGACCGAGTACGCGAATGACGAGCAGATGTTCGACCTCGTCCACCAGATGCGGACCCGCATCATGACCAGCCCGAGTTTTACCGGCGAACGGATCCTCGGCGCGATTCTGTTCGAGATGACGATGGATCGTGATGTCGAGGGCAAAGGCACCGCCGAATACCTCTGGGACGTCAAGAACGTGGTCCCTTTCCTCAAGGTGGACAAGGGTCTTGCGGACGAGGCCGACGGCGCTCAGGTGATGAAGCCGATGCCAGACCTCGACCAGGTACTCACCCGAGCGATCGACAAGGGCGTCTTCGGCACCAAAATGCGTTCGGTGATCAAGAGCGGCAACCCGGCCGGAGTCCAGGCCGTCGTCGACCAGCAGTTCGAGGTGGCCCGGACGATCCTGGGTAGGGACCTCGTGCCGATCATCGAACCAGAGATCGACATCCACGCTCCCGACAAAGCCACCGCGGAGGAACTGCTGAAGACTGCGCTGTTAGGGCAGCTCAACGCCCTGGATTCCAATCAGCACGTGATGCTGAAACTGACGCCGCCAGAGGTCGACGACTTCTACGCCGACCTTGTGGCGCATCCCAATGTGCTCCGGGTGGTGGCGCTCTCAGGTGGCTACAGCCGCGAGGAGGCCGACGCACGCCTTGCACGCCAACATGGCGTGGTCGCAAGCTTCTCCCGCGCACTTACTGAGGGCCTCACCGTCGACATGAGCGAACCGGTCTTTGACGATGCCCTCGATGCGTCAATCGAAAGCATCTTCCAGGCGTCCACTACATAACCGACGATCACCCTTCTGGCTGGCTACGCTGACGACCATCACCAGTCGCCAGCTCGGTCTGATCACCAGATCGAGCTAACTCTCAGAGGGGACCCAATGTCCTTAACGTCCATCCTGCGCAAGTCCGCGCTACTGGTCTCGGGAGTCGGCATTGCCGCGCTCACCGTGGCAGGGTGCTCGTCGAGTTCGGATACCACTCCGACCGAGAGCCCAACAGCGACAGCGACCACAGCACCGATCACTGCCGAGTGCACCACCGACTCGATCCTCGCCGCGCTTCCCGACGGCTCGACCATGGTCAAGTTCGACTGCGCCGACGTCGGTGGCACCCAGTGGGCGGCGGTAAAGGTCGACCCCGGACCGACGGTGTTCTTCCTCCAGGAGAAGAACTCCACTTGGGACGTCTCCATGTCCGACGAGGTCTGCGGTACGGCAAGTGCCGGCCTCCCGGAGAAGTTGCTGAAGTACTGCAGCAGCAACAACCCATCCCCGACCGCAACCGCCTCGCCGGCTGGCGCAACCTGCACCTCAGGATCGCTCTTGGCGGCACTGCCAAGCGGAGCGAAAATGATCAAGTTCAACTGCGCCAACGTCGGTGGGACGCAATGGGCAGCGGTGAAGGTCAACCCCGGCAACACCGTGTTCTTCCTTCAGAAGAAGGGCTCAAAGTGGAACGCGCAGGAGGCTGACTCGGTCTGCGGAACAGCGAGTGCAGGACTGCCACAGGTTCTGCTGAACTACTGCAGCTAGACCCCGCCGGTACCAAATCGATCACTTGGTGGGTGGTCGCCGTTACCGCAGCCACCCACCAAGTCACTGACAACCCGCAAGGAGCGACCATGAGCCACGGCCCTGAACACGACACTGATGGCGAGAGCCAGGACGAGCGCCGACACGAAGAGGACAGCAAGCACCACCCGCACGGAAACGAAGCCGAGGAAGACGAAGGCGAGTAGCTACCGCGCCCCCGGGGCGCTGTTAGCGCAAGGCAAGGTTCGCGGTGCGGGCGATACGGCCAATGGTGTGAACCCCGTACGTCATGTTCGGGTTCTTGTCGGACAACACGGCCAAGGCATACGTGTGGTTGGGGTTCGTCACGTAGGCCACGGAGTTGATTCGCCACCCTCGCCACCGACGTGGACCCCAGCCGTTCTTGTTCTCGACAACCGCGTCTCTGCCTACTCCCGCAGGGGCTCCCCAGCGTTGACTGGCCACGACGGTTCGCAGTAACCGCGTCTCGAATCGGCGGGATTGGCGGTTCAGGACGCTGGTGGACGAATGCAGCACGAACATCAGCCGGACTTGATCTGCCGCCGTGATCTGAGTGTTTCCCCAGTACTGCCTAACCAGCGGGTGAGTCTGGCGCATCTTGGCGGCACGCAGGAACTTCCGTACCCCTGGATTGCGACCCACCGCATCCCACAGGTGAGCGGCTGAGGCGTTGTCAGAGATGCGGATCGCGTTGCGGCACCATGTTCGTTCTCTCCGGCTCAGGGCGCGATGCTGGCGTTGGCGCGTCCACAGCAGGGTCGCCACGAGGGTGGCCTTGACGGTGCTCGCGGACTCGGTGTGCCAATTCCCGCGGTAGTTGCACGCGACCCCGGTCGTCCGGTCGGTCAGTGAGAATCCGACCGAACTGAATCGCTTCACTCGCACGGCCGCAGTGAGTCGACGATTGATCATCGCCGCCAGCTTCTTGCTCTCGGCGCTGCCGGGAGCCCAACACAGGCCGATCTGCAGGGAGCGGGTCATCGGGCTCGCGCTCGCCGGGTCCGCAACGGCTGACGGCACGGTCATCAGCGCGGCCACCGACGTGGTGGCAAGCAGAAAGCCGGTTGTCCTGAGCACTCTTCTGCCAGCCACGATGGCCTCCTCATCCGCGCGCAAGCGTACGCACAGCAGAGCAAGGTTGCTTGGGAGCTGAGCGATCGCGTGGAAGGAACGGGCGGGAGGACGCCGCTCACAAACTCGAAAGGTTCCGGCGGCGGCGTACTTCGAAATAGCCCGCCGTGCCGAGTAGGAGTGTCAGTATTCCGACCCCGACGATGGTGGAAACAGGCGATCCACCGCCAGGGTTCGCGGTGGCAACGTCCGCCCCATTGCTGCCCGAATAGCCACCGGCAACTCGCTGGTTTGGCGACTGCCTCGGTTGCGGCGCGGACGAACTCGGAGCCGGGCGAGTGGGGGGAAGCGGGGCGTTCGCGGAGTCGGAGCCATCGTCGGTGGGGACAAACGCCTGCTGGTTCGGGTGTCTGCCTGGCTTCTTGGTCGGCTTCGGCGCGGCGCCAGCGCTTCCGGGTCGACGGGTTGGCTTGACGGTTG
>JAGNDY010000149.1 GCA_018003655.1 Candidatus Nanopelagicales bacterium | reverse complement strand
GCGTACCGAGGATCGTTGAGATGACCGCGACTCCGAGCGCGCCGAAGACCTGGCGGACGGTGTTCTGCACTGCCGAGCCCGCACCGGCCCGGGCCAGTGGCAGCACGTTCTGCATCACGGTCGAAGCCGGCGCGATGACCGATCCCATTCCCAACCCGAAGAAGAAGAAGATCACCAGGATGAGCCACAGGTGGGTGTCGAGCTGTAGCTGGGTCAGGCCGAGGAGCGCGAAGCCGACGACGAATAGACCCGATCCCATCACCACTTTGTAACCAAAGCGATTGACCAAGGCAGCCGATCGAGGCGCGGAAATGATCTGCCCCACTGCGAACGGCAAGAAGCACAGCCCAGCGGTCAGCGTGCTGTAGCCGCGCAGCACCTGCAGGTAGAAGGGCAGCGTGAAGGTGATGCCGGACAACGCGAAGAACGCCAGACTGACCGCGGTCAAGCTGACTGCATAGCCACGATTCTTAAACAGGGAGACATCGAAACTGCGGTGCGTGCTCCGCGCTTCGATCCAGAGGAAGGCGACGATGATCAAGATGCCCAACCCCATCGGAATGAGCACCGAGGCGACCAGGAACGAGCTCGTTTCCGACGCGTGGATGATGCCGTAAACCAGCAGCACCAGCCCGACAAATGACATCACCAAACCGGGGATATCCAGCGGTTGCGGCTTGGGGTTCTTGGTCTCGGGGACAATCCGGATGATTCCAATGAGACCGATGATCACGATCGGCACATTGACGAGGAAGACTGCGCCCCAGTCGTTACCGGTCAGCCAACTGGTCCACCCCGGGTGCTGAAGCAGCAGCCCACCGAGGACCGGGCCCAGCGCAACGGCGGCGCCGACCGCACCAGCCCACATGCCGATTGCCCGGCCGCGTTCGTGCGGTGGGAACACCACGGTGATGACCGCCAGCGTGACGGGCAGAACTGCCGCACCGCCAATGCCCATCAGTCCGCGGAAGCCGATCAGAGCGCCGGCGCTGGGCGCGAACGCACACGCGGCGGACGCCAGCCCGAACACGCTCAAACCGATGATCAGAATGCGCTTGCGGCCGTAGCGGTCGCCGAGCACGCCCCAGGTGAACAGCAAGGCCGCAAACACCAGGATGTACGCGTCGACGGCCCAGACCAATTGGCTCTGGCTGGCGTTCAGGTCCCGCTGGATTGTCGGCAGCGCAATGTTGAGGATGGTGTTGTCGAGCACAACCACCAGCAGGCTGGTGACCAGCACCGCGAGGATGGCCCAGCGCCGTGGATGACCTTCGCCGCTGGTGGTCCATTCGGCCTTTGATCGTTTGTCGCGCGCCTCTGCTCGTGAATCCGCCATGGTGTTCCCTCGCTACGAGAGTTCCGCGCGCTGCTCGCTGCAAAACCCGTCGCGAGCTTACGCCCGCTTTCAACTATCTGCCATGTAACCCTGCTCACGCCGGTGCACCCCTGTTTCGACTTTGCTACCGCAACACCCCGGCGCACGGGCGCTACGCGCGCCCGCGCCGCGTGTTGCGGTAGCAAAGTGGTGGGTGGTGGGGTCCCGCAGTCGCGCGGTGGTGGGTGGTGGGGTCGCGCAGTCGCGCGGTGGTGGGGTCGCGCAGTCGCGCGGTGGTGGGGTCGCGCAGTCGCGCGGTGGCGGGTGGTGGGGTCCCGCAGTCGCGCGGCGTGGGTTGTCAGGCCGCGTTCATCCTGGGCACGCCGATGATGGTCAGCAGCGCCCAAGCGAGATTCGCCAACCCAACCTCGACCTGGAAGTTGTTGCGACCTCCGCTGTCCCAGCCCATCCGAACCGCGTCGTAGCGGTAGTAGATCGAGTGCCGCAGGAACGACAGACCACCGGCACCACCGACGGCGAGCAGTGCCGCGAGGGTCAGGCTCGCGGGAGTCTTCGCCACCGTGAGAAAGCCGACGAAACATCCCGCCGCCCCGAACGCGTACGTCAGGTACATCAGGATCATTGCTGGCTTCGAGCTGACCGCTTGCTGCTCGGTGGTCGTCATCAGGTGACACCTCTACCTCGGCTGTGCGCGCTACGTATGGGTGAGCATCTCCACTGCCCGGAGTGCCGACGTAGCGCTAACTCACGCCGGTTGGGCGTGCCCGCCGGTCAGATCAGGCCCTGCGATCGGGCCCAGGCTTCTGAGCGGGCCATCCCCTCGCCGAGATCGACGAGCGGCTCAAAGCCGAGCACCGTGCGCGCCTTGGCGATCGAGAACGAACCATGTCGGGAGAGCATCTGCATTGACGCGTCGTTCAGTTCGCTCTTGCGACCGATCCGCCGTTGTGCCGCACCGACGGTGCTGGCCAATCGAACAGCAACGGCACTCGGCATCTTGATCAGTCGCCCGCCGGCCATCCTCGCGATGTACCCGAAAAACTCGGCGGTCGTGACGCCCGTTCCGTCGCTGAGGATGAAGATCTCTCCGGCGGCATTGTCGGAGGCGATCGCCAGCACCATCCCATCGACAAAGTTGTCGATGTAGATCGGCGTGAAGATGCCTTTGCCGCGACAGGGCAGGATCATCTGGTGGGCTTTGGCGATCTTGATGGGCTCGATGATCCACACTGAGCCTGGGCCGTAGACGTCCCCTGGGCGGATGATCGTGCAATCGATCTCACCGGCAGCGTGAGCCGCCAGCACGACCGCCTCACCATTGACTTTGGTATCGGTGTAAGTGTGACCATTGACCCGGATCGGGTAGGCCTCATCCGTCTGACCGGGGTAGTCAAACCCGTAGGCGGCGATTGAACTGAGGTGCACAAAGCGCTTCACGCCGGCCGCAGCGGCGGCCCGCAACGTCCGCTGGGTGCCCATCACGTTGACGTCCCACGCATCGTCCAACCGGGCGACATTCGAGACGATCGCCGCCGTGTGGATCACCACGTCGCAACCCCTGAGCGCCGACTCCCATGTGCCCGGGTCGGTGGTGCTACCGGCAACGATTCCGTTGTCCAGGTCGGGTACTAGATCGACGCCAGTGACCTGCGCACCCAACTCGCGCAGACGCGCCGCGAGCGCCTTTCCGATGAACCCATTCGCGCCCGTGATGAAGACCCTGGCTGGGACCTTTGGTGCTGGACGATGCTGGTTTGTGGTTCCGGTCGTTGGCATCATGGAAAGCTACCGCAGTCCGGTCAGGGAACCGATCGACTCCCTACTGGTGCAACCCGCAGGGAGGTGTTGTCAGATAGGGACATGCCCGCAGACGAACTACCGCAGCCGCGCCCGGACGATCGGGGCCT
>JAGNDY010000148.1 GCA_018003655.1 Candidatus Nanopelagicales bacterium | reverse complement strand
CCGCGCTGCGCTCCAACGTCATCGGAACCATCGACTTCGATGACTCGATCGATGCTGCGGCGGTGGCCAAGGTGCTGCGCGCCAACGGAATCGTCGATGTGGAGCCTTACCGCAAGCTCGGGCGCAACCAACTGCGGATAGCGATGTTCCCGGCCATCGAGCCAGCCGATGTTGCGGCGTTGACCGGCTGCATTGACTGGGTCGTCGAGCAACTCTGAGAGCCACCAGGCCGAGGCTCGGCAGACCCCCGATCACGCCCCGCTCTATCTGAGCAGTGGGAACCGAATCAATTCACTATTGGTGCCCTCGCTCGCCAAGTAGAGCGACCGTGAATCACTGCTGAAGGTGACTGCTTCGCCTTGCTGTTGGAGTGGGACGCCCAGCGCCGTCGCGTCTGTACTCGGTGGCGGCGCGGGATACATCTCAGCGTCCAGGTACGTCCGAATCACATAGCTGTGGCGATCGGGAGCGAACGTCGCATCGGTGGACATCGCCGGCGCCATCCCTACCTTTGTCAGCCGCACGGAATCGGAGTTGGCGAACCCCTGCGGCAGTGCGTAGATGCCAGACTTGGCCGCCATCTTCTTGGTGACAATCCAGGCGGATCCTCCCGGCGCCGGATCGACCATCAGTCCCTCGGCGTCGTGCGGGCCGTCGGGGTACCGAACGATCAGAGTCTTCGGTGTCACAGACCGGTCGACCAACCGTTTGGGTTCGAGGAAGCTGCGCAGCTGCACGGACGGGCGCGAGCCGGTGTTGTCGCCAATGTCGGCCACCCAGACGGTCGGTTGACCGGCTGCATCGCGGCCGATCGCGATCGCTTCGGTGTCGACGGCCTCGGCCCCCGCGAGCGTCACCTCCGCGAGAACCTTGCACGTCGCAAGGCTCACGGCGAACACCCGCGCACTGTCACCGGAATCGTTGTGAGTCCACAGCACATCGGGATGCAGAATCGACGTTGCAAGCCCGCTGATCTCGGTCAATCGGTCATCGCGGAATCGGCAAACCGGGCCTGCCTGCTCAGTGATCGATGCCGGCGAGGTGGTCGACGTGTTGGGCGTTGTGGCCTGCTCGCTGGCCGTTGAACAGGCGGCAAGGCTCAGCAGAACGAGCGCGAGGACCGCACTACGGCTGAATTCGGCCACGCGAAGCTCTAACCTTTCACTCATGTCGACACCACCCGGACCGGGCGATCCCACTGAACCGCACGGCATTCCTCCGGTCACGCCGCCGCCAGTTGATCCACCGACGACCGAGCAGCCCGTTGTCGGACCCACTCAAGCTATGCCTCCCACCGGGGGCTACGACCAGGGTGGGTACCCACCGCCGGGCGGTTACCCACCGGTTCCGGGCGGACCAATGGATCCCAACGATCCGTATCCCCCCGAGGAGAAGAGTTCAGCTAAGGGCTGGATCATCGGCGGAATCATTCTCGCCGCGATCCTCGGCCTGGCTGGTGGCGCCATCTGGGCAGCCAACAGCGGTAAGACGCCGACACCGGTGCCCACCGCGAGTACCTCAGTGACCCCAACGAGCGCGAGCCCAACCCCAACGCCCACACCGACTCGGACCACGCCAACGCCCACACCGACTCGGACCACGCCAACGCCCACACCCACACCGACTCGGACAACTCCGACGCCGACACCAAAGTCCACCAAGCCATCCCCGCCGTCGACGGCCTTCCCCTAACCGAGGTGTCGCGGCCGACGGCCAGCGAGACCCTGGTTACCGGCGATGGGTTTGCGGGTGCGACTGGGGGCTGACCCGGTCAACGCTTGACGATGGTCGCGACCAGCACGAGCAGGACAAGCCCAAACAGCACAATCAAAGTCACCACGCGCCGGGTTCGGGGATCCACGCACAACACCCTACGGCGGCGGTAACCTGCCCTTGTGCCTGAATCGCCTGCAGCGAGCCCGCAACCTGTTGATGAAGCCGCCGTCCTCGCCGAGGAGCCGCTCGATGTCGACGGCGTCAATGCAGCGATCCTCGGCACCGTCGCCTTTGTCATCGCATTCTTCGTGCTGCTGCTGTTTCGATCCAAGCTGGCAGAGACCAACGGCCAATGGTGGCTCTGGGTCTGTGTCACCGGTGCAGGCCTTGGCCTCATGGGGATTGGATACGGGGTCCGTCGCCGCTCGGTCTACCGGGCAGCACGGACAGTTTCTGAGTAGGGGATGATTCACCTCGTGACTACTGGCGAGCAACTGACCGTCGATGAGCATTGCGCGAACGCCATCGATGAGGCACGGTCCGCGCTAGCAGAGGACGTCCCTGCCGATCAGATTGGCGAACACCTCGAAGTCATTGCCGATGCCGAGCGAGTCGTGACCCATTTGTTCGAGTGCCTGGATCACGGCTACGTCGGCTGGAGATGGGCAGTTACCGTCGCTCGCGCCGATGGTTTCGACGAGGTCACCATCGACGAGACGGTCCTTCTGCCGGGTCCAGATTCGCTGCTCGCGCGCGACTGGCTTCCGTGGGAAGACCGAGTTCAAGCTGGCGACTTGGGCGTCGGCGATGTTCTTCCAACGACCCCTGCTGACGTGCGCCTGGTCCCCGGCTACACCGGTGCGGACGTTGATGAAGCCGAAGATGACGACCTCGTTCCGGTGATGTGGGAGCTTGGTCTCGGCCGAGTACGGGTGCTGTCGGTCATCGGACGCGAGGAGGCAGCCAAACGGTGGGCCACCGGCGACAACGGGCCGCGGGCACCGATTGCCAAAGCAGCCTCGGAACAGTGCTCGACCTGCGGCTTCCTGGTTCCCATGGCAGGCCCACTCGGCCGCGCATTCGGCCTGTGCGCCAACGAGTTCTCGCCGTCCGACGGTCAAGTGGTGGCCCTTGACCACGGCTGCGGAGCACATAGTGAGGCAGAACTCGAACCACTGCCGATCCCCGTGGTTGACCTTGTCGTCGACGACCTGGGATCGTCCCGCCTCGACACGGACCCGTTGCCCGAAGAGCCCGCAGAAGCGGAAGCCGTCACCGATGCCCAGCCTGTCATCGAACCGAAACCGACGCTGCCGCCCGAAGCATCCACCGAACCTGAAGCCGTCACCGAATCCAATGAAACCGACAACGCCGAGGAGACGACGTGAAGCGCAGCGCGATGTTCGCAGGAATGGCCAGCGCCGCAGTCCTCGTGCTGGCCGGATGCACGCAGCCGACGCCGAGTGTCACCATCGTCTCCGGTTCAGCGAGTGTCGAGCGGGCGGCCACATGCTGGTCGGAGAGCTCCACCG
>JAGNDY010000147.1 GCA_018003655.1 Candidatus Nanopelagicales bacterium | reverse complement strand
GCACTGCGTCGCGCATGCGCACTGTCCGGTTGTCGTTATTCGAGGGTGAACGTTCTGGTCACCGCGCTGAACGGATGGAGAACGCCGGCAGCGTCCCTGCGCTGCCCGTGGTGGACGATTCGGTAGGCGCCCACCCGCGCATCGGGTGGCACCTGCCACCAGACGTTCGCTCGTGAGACTCCCGCCACCGCGCGACGCCACCGGAAGACCGTCTCCCAGTCGTCGTCGCTGGCCACCGTCGTCCAGTCCTGCTCGGTGGCACGTTGGACTTCCAGAAACGTGCCGCCGCTGCGAGGATCGTTGCTGGGATTCGCGCTAACGAACGTCGCCTCAACGATGGCGTTGCTCGCCAGCGAGTAGCGGGTTGCTGGCTCTTGGGTGACCTCACCGAATCGGCGACCCGGACCGGCCGCGTCGGGGATCCGTGCCGCGGGGTCGAAGACCCGCACCGAGTTGGACAGATCGGGTCGGTCTACCTCACTGGGGGTGGGTTCCCCGGTGACCAATGCCTTGGCGAGGGACGCGAACTCCTGCTGGTAGGCGGGTGAGGTGGCCGGGCCGAAGTGAGTGGATCCGCCCTCGTACAGTTGCGCGCTGTATTCCTCGGGGGTGGTGATGTAGCCGGAGTACCCGTTCGCGTAGCCAGCGAAGACGACGTGCGAGTCGGCCATCCCCAGACCGTTTGCCACGGCCTCCCGGATGCGCTTGCCGGAGGTGATCGTGAACTCGCCCGGGCCACCGACGATCACCAGCTGTCCGATGCGCAGCAGTTGAAGCGGCAGGATCTGCGGAGTCCAGGGCAGCGGGACGCACATCCCGGTTGCCAGGCCGACGGGCTTGGGGTGGTGGCCAGCAATCACCTCTGGCGGCGCCTGCACGATTGCGTGATCAAGCACCTTGAACATCGGATGCCGTTTCAGGTCGCCTTGGTGGATGAACGGCAGGCCACGTCCATCGAAGCACCCACTGCTGAAGGCTTGGCCGATGATCGCTGGCCAGGTACGGGTGGCCGCGCCCACCCGGAACTCCTCGGAGACCTCGATCTGCGAAAAGTCGAGATCGCGTTGCCGCGAGTCGATGGGGCCGTCCAAGAGCGTTTGCGCAGAGTCGAAGATCTCACGGGCACGAATGGCCTGGCGGCTACCGATGATTCTGGTGTTGGCGAACTCGTTGTTCGCCGGGCCGTACCCGTCCCCGGCGCCCACATTCGGCGACATATCCCCGGCGTTGCCCTGGGCAAATCCGGCGACGAAGCCGGGCTCTCCGCTGGCTTTCGCCAGCGACGAGCGTCCCGCCCAGTCGTGTTCCCAGAGGTAGGCGGCGTAGCCCTTGTTGTCCGGGCTGATGAGCCGATTCGTATTGGTCATCGATGTGCCATGGGTGGCGAACCAGCTGAGCACGCCGATCGGGGTGCCGTTGCGCTCGAAGCGCAGCACCGTCATCGATGAGTCCACGCCACCGGGGAACTGCTGCTTGTCAGCGATCGGATTGCGCTCGAAGGCCATGAGCGCACGGTTGACGTTCGCGCCGTGCACGCGCCCAGTGTCCAGGCGAATATCACCAGGACCAAGGTCAGAGTCGGCTCGTTCGATCGCGGTAACGATGCCATCGATGATGGCCTCGAAGGTGCGGGGACGGAAGCCACCGGTCGTGATGTTGTAGAGACGGTAGTGCGAGTACCCGCCTGGACCGCCGTGGGTGTGCGTTGCGCTGAGCATGACATTCGCGCTGGTGTAGCGGTCGCCAAAGCGTTGGGCCAACCGCCGCATGACTTCCTGGTGGACGCTGGTGAACACCATCCCGAGGTCGAGGTTGACAAACACGACCCGCCGCCCGTCGGGCGAGGGCTCAGCTATCACAAAAGCCCGCGCCCATTGGCGCATGTGGATGCCACCGGTGCGCTGCTGGATCAGTGCGTAACCCATCATTCCGACGTTGCCAGCTTCGCCAGTCACGTCGGCCATGCCCGTGCCGACTAGGTAGTTGTTCACCGTGGCGACTCTATGGTCTGGCTCGCCTGGCGGAGTCAGAAGGGCGCATCGATTGCGTGGCGCACGCGCGGGGGCCTACCGTGGCCACCATGGCAAACACAGATGACGCAGGAGCAAAACTCCAAGCAGCACTTGAGGCAGCCCAGGCCGCCGCGAAGAACCTTGCTGATGTAGTTGGTGAGGTCCCCAGCAGGGTTTCCGCCGCTGCTTCTGAACAGTTCGGAGACAAGACGGCCGTAGCCTCCGAACAGGCGAGCGCCGCGATCGCCGCAGCTACCGAGCAAGTCAACAAAGGTGCGGCAGCGCTGACGGAAGCTGCCAAGAACGCTGCAGCAAAAGCACAGGACGCTCTGCCCAAGTCCGAGTAAGTTTCCACTACGCGTGGGTCACTGACTTCGCGCAGATCACTGACGTAGAACGGCCCGCCAATCGATGGTTGGCGGGCCGTTCTACGTCAGTGCGGGGTCGAGGATCAGGCGGACGTTCCGTCGGTGCCCGAACCACTGGCCCACTTGCTGTAGGGGATGTTCCAGAGCGCGCCGGGACCGTTCGAGTCTTCCATTGGCCGACCGGTACCGCGAGTGATGACTGGGTCGCCCCATTTCATCCGGTTGAAGACCCACACCGCATCGCTGTAGTTGAGGTTCGTACACCCGTGCGAGGTGTTGGCGTAGCCGATGTTGCCGTTCCAAGGTGCGGCGTGCAGGAACTCGCCGGTCGAGGTTAGGCGCATGGCGTACGGAACCTGCAGGTCGTAGACCGAATCGGTGGTGACGCCAACGTTGGTCATCCGCTGAACGACGTGCTTGTCGGTCAGCGTCTTGATCCCCGAGCGGGTCGTGTAGCCGGGCTTGCCCATGCTCACGCCCATGGTGTGCTTGACCTTGCCGTCGATGTAGACCTTGGCTTGATGCTTCCCGGAGCTGATCTTGATGACCATCTCGCGACCGGTCTTGAACTGGGCTTTCTTGTTCTTGTCGCCCCAGGACATCGGCTGGCTCTTGGTCTTGCTGATCCGAGCGCCTTCAAGGTCGGCCTTGACGGTGACGTTGGTCCGTCCTGGCCAGAACTTGGCGGGCCGGAACGCTGCGGTGGTGCTGTCGGTCCAGCGCCAGGAGCCGGCGACCTCAGTGGGAGATGTGGTGACGGTCATGCGCTTCTCCATCTCGGCGCGGTCCTTAGCCGGAACCGACTTGGAGAAAGTGACCTCGGGAATGATGCCAACCCCGTACGTACCGCCGCGCGGGGTCAGCGCGGCCGAGAAGGTGTCGGTTGCCGGACCTGCGAGGACATTGCGAGTCACGTTTGT
>JAGNDY010000146.1 GCA_018003655.1 Candidatus Nanopelagicales bacterium | reverse complement strand
GGCAGTTCAATGGTCATCTCCGCTGGCTCGTCGTCGGCGTCGCCCTTGACCACGGCCAGTGCCTCTCCGACCAGTCGCACGTAGAGGTCGAAGCCGACATCGGCAATGTGACCGGCCTGCTCCCCCCCAAGCAGATTGCCCGCGCCGCGGATTTCCAGATCTTTCATTGCCACGGCAATGCCGGATCCCAGATCGGTGTTCGACGCGATCGTCGCGAGCCGCTCGTGTGCCGTTTCGGTGAGGGGCTTCTCAGGTGGGTAGAAGAAGTAGGCATATGCCCGGTCACGACCGCGACCCACTCGGCCACGCAGTTGATGCAACTGACTGACACCGAACATGTCGGCCCGATCGACGATCAGTGTGTTCGCGTTGGTGATGTCGAGGCCGTTCTCGACGATGGTCGTGCAGACCAGCACATCGATGCGGCGCTCCCAGAAGTCATCGATGACTCCTTCGAGGGCGGCCTCGCCCATCTGGCCATGGGCGACCGCGATCTTCGCCTCCGGAACCAATTCCTGCAACCGGGCGGCGGCCCGATCAATGGACTCCACCCGGTTATGGATGAAGAAGACCTGACCGTCGCGCAGTAGCTCGCGCCGAACCGCCGCGGTGATTTGCAGGTTGTCGAACGCACCGACGTACGTCAGCACCGGAAGTCGCTGTTCCGGCGGCGTCTGAATCGTCGACATCTCCCGAATACCAGTCACCGCCATCTCCAGCGTCCGAGGAATCGGCGTCGCAGACATCGTCAACACGTCCACGTTGGTGCGCAACGCCTTCAAGTGCTCCTTGTGCTCCACGCCGAAGCGTTGTTCCTCGTCGACGATGACCAATCCGAGATCCTTGAACTTGGTGCTCGCAGACAACAACCGATGGGTGGCGATGACGACGTCAACAGTCCCGTCGGTGATGCCAGCCAGGATCGCTTTGCTTTGCGCGGCGCTCTGGAATCGCGACAGTGCCTCGACCCGAACCGGGAAGGGCGCGAAGCGTTCGGCGAATGTCTGCGCATGCTGGCGAACCAGCAACGTGGTGGGCACCAGAACCGCGACCTGCTTGCCGTCCTGGACGGCCTTGAAGGCAGCCCGCACCGCGATCTCGGTCTTGCCGTAGCCAACGTCACCACAGATGATCCGGTCCATCGGAACGGCCTTCTCCATGTCGGCTTTGACTTCGTCGATCGACGACAACTGGTCGGGCGTCTCGGCATACGGGAAGGCATCCTCAAGCTCCGCCTGCCAGGGGGTGTCGCCGCTGAAGGAGTAACCCTCGGCGCGCTGACGGGCGGCGTAGAGCCGGACCAACTCGCCAGCGATCTCGCGCACGGCCCTGCGGGCGCGCGACTTGGTCTTCTGCCAGTCGGCACCTCCGAGCCGGTGGACACTGGGCGCCTCGCCGCCGACGTAGCGGGTTACCTGATCGAGCTGATCGGTCGGGACATACAGACGATCCGGTGGTTGCCCCCGTTTGCTGGGCGCGTACTCGACGACGACGTACTCGCGGGTGGCGCCACCCACTGTTCGCTGGGCGAGTTCGACGAACTGACCGACCCCGTGCTGCTCGTGGACGATGTAGTCCCCCGGCTTGAGGGACAAGGGGTCAATCGCCCGCTTGCGCCGGGTGGGCATCTGCTGCGCGTCACGATGACTGCCCTGTGAACTGCCCAGGATGTCAGCTTCGGTCAGCACCAACAGCCCAGCGTTGCGCATGTCGAAGCCCTCGCGCAGCGGACCGGTCACCACCATGGCCACGTGTCGCGCTGGTGGCTCGTCGAGGGTTCCTACCAGCCTGGCGGCGATGTCGCGCTCGGCTAGTTGCTCGGCCATGCGCTGGGCCGGGCCGTGCCCCGCGGTGATGACAACGACTCGGTCACCCGCGCGCAGACGGCGGCCCACATCGTTGAGTGCGCCGTTGAGGTCACCGCGAAACCGTGGCGCACCGTGTAGACCACTGGTTGGCTGGGCCACACCGCTGGCATCAGGCTCGGCGTCGGCCTGGGCGAGTGCATCGAGTTCGGCAAGCTCGAGGCCAAACGGCGCGATGCTCCACCACGAGACGGCCAACTCGTCGGCCTGCTCCCGTAACTGTTCGACGGATCGGTAGGAGGCATCCCGCAGATCGATGGGTGCCTTCCCACCTGTTGCGGCCGCGTGCCAGCCAGCCGCTAGGAACTCATCGCTGGTGGCGAGCAAGTCGTCGGCTCGACGGCGGACTCGCTCAGGTTCACAGACCAAGACCAACGAATTGGCTGGAACCAGGTCGAGCAGGGTCTCCATGCCGTCACTGAGGACAGGCGCCAGCGACTCCATCCCCTCGACATGAATGCCCTCGGACAGCGGACCGAGCACGTCGAGCAACTCGGGATGAACCTCTGCCAGCGCGTGGGCCTTCTGTCGGACTTGCTCGGTCAGTAGCAACTCGCGGCAAGCGGGCGCCCATAGCCCCGCCGCAACAACCTCCAGCGAGCGCTGGTCGGTGATCGAGAAGGAACGCACCTCCTCAACCTCGTCGCCAAAGAACTCCAACCGGACCGGGTGGTCATCGGTCGGGACAAACACATCGACGATTCCGCCTCTGACAGCGAACTCGCCGCGGCGGGTGACCAGGTCTGTGCGCTGATAGCCATTGGCCGCCAAGCGGTCGACCACTGCCTCAAGGCCTGGGCTGTCGCCAGCTGCGGCGACTACCGGCTCAAGCTCCCCCAGGCCACGCACGACGGGTTGCAGCAACGCTCGCACACCAGCGACGAGCACCTTGATCGGTCCGGTCGCCGAATCGGCAGCGCCGGGGTGCGACAAGCGGCGCAGCACGTGTAGTCGCCGACCGACCGTGTCGTGGGTGGGACTCAACCGCTCGTGCGGCAGGGTTTCCCAGGCGGGGAACTCCACCACGGCGGACGGATCCAGGAAACCGCGAACCTCTACCGCGAGGTCCTCGGCCTCTCGCGTGGTTGCCGTGATGAGCACCACCGTGCGGTCCGATGTGGCCGCGTTGGACAGCAGTGCCGCCACGGGCGCACGCAACGAGGTCGGGGCGACGAGTTGGTGCGCGCTCGGCTCCGATCGAGCGGCGAGGGCCAGCGCCTGGGCAATCTGCGGATCGGTTGCCACAGTGGGCAGCAATCCGGTGAGACTCACGTCAACACAGGCTACGCGAGGCCCTGCCGGGGTGAGTCACCGCAGGAAGGGCATCAACTCCGGCAAACAGACCCGCAGATCGGTGACCCAAGTCGGACGGTGGTTGAACGTCACTGGCTGGCCGTCAATGTGGTCGGCAGCCAGGCCGTAGTGCTGCGCCACAGCCAACGGTGCGGCGACATCCCACTCGTAGAAGCCGGTGTCGTGGACGTAGGCATCGGCTCGCCGCGCGAGCACTTCGGCGACTTTTGC
>JAGNDY010000145.1 GCA_018003655.1 Candidatus Nanopelagicales bacterium | reverse complement strand
CGATGTCGCGGTCGAGTTCCAACGCCGCGGAGCAACCGTTCTCGACCACGTCATATTCGACCGGGTCGTCGCCATCGAGGCCAAGTAGCCGGGTGACCACCGCAGTCTGGCCGGAGCCAGCGACCTTGACGTGATCGCCCTTGCGCAGGATGCCGGAGGAGACGACGCCGCCGTAGCCGCGGAACTCCGGTGCCCGCAGGATCGTCTGGACCGGAAGCCGCAGGCCCGACTCGTCGTCGGCGCTGACGCCCAGGCTGTCGAGCGCCTCGAGCAGAGTGGGTCCGTCGTACCAGCCGAGATCGTCGCTGGCAGACGTGACATTCGCGCCGGTGAGCGCGCTGACGGGGATCGACAGCACGTCAGTCACGCCGTGGCGAGCGGCCGACGACTGAACCTCGGCCGTGATGTCGTCGAAGATCTCCTGGCTGTAGCCGACACCGTCGAGTTTGTTGACCGCCAAAATGATGTGACGCACCCCCATCAACGCGCATACCGCCAAGTGGCGGTGCGTCTGCGGGCGGGTGCCTCGCATGGCGTCGGCGAGCAGGATCGCCACGTCTGCGGTCGATGCCGCGACTGCCATATTCCGGGTGTACTGCTCGTGACCCGGGGCGTCGGCGAGGATCGCGCGCCGCCCGGACGGCAAGTACACGTGGCGGTACGCGACATCGATGGTGATGCCCTGATCACGCTCGGCCTCAAGCCCGTCGGTAACGAGCGAGAAGTCAATCTCCCCGACCGGAACAGTCGAACCTGGCCGGCGGGTGTGCCGCGCGGCCTCGACGATGTCGGTAGGGAGGCTGTTGGTGTCAGACAGCAAGCGTCCGAGCAGGGTGGACTTTCCGTCATCGACGGATCCGCAGGTGACCACGCGGAACAGGGCTCTCATTTAGAAGTACCCCTCTGCTTTCTTTCGTTCCATGGATCCGGCTCCGACGCCGTCGATCAGGCGGCCGGATCGTTCGGAGACATTGTCCGCCTCGAGTTCGCCGAGCAGTTCGGTGATGGTGTGGGCGGTGGACGTGACGCCGCCGGACAGCGGATAACAGCCGAGCGTGCGGAATCGCACTTCCGTCATCACTGGCTCTTCGCCAGGCTCCAGCGGGATCCGATCGTCGTCGACCATGATCGGGACACCGTCGCGGTAGACGACCGGTCGGGGAGCGGAGAAGTACAACGGCACAACCTCGAGGTTCTCCCGCTCGACGTAGCGCCAGACATCCAGTTCAGTCCAGTTCGAGATCGGGAAGGCACGCATGGTCTGGCCGTTGACCAGTGAAGAGTTCACCGTCCGCCAGAATTCCGGTCGCTGTGAGCGGGGTTCCCAACGGTGGCCCTCCTCGCGAAGGGAGAAGATCCGCTCCTTCGCGCGGGACTTCTCCTCGTCGCGGCGGGCACCACCGATGGCAACGTCGAAGCCGCCCTCATCCAGGCCAGCGCGTAGCGCAACCGTCTTCATAATTCGGGTGTATTCCTGGGCGCCGTGGGTGAAGGGGGTCACGCCCTCGTCGCGGGCTTGCTGGTTGGTGACGACGCGCAGATCGAGTCCGAGCCGTTGCGCGGTTGCATCGCGGAAGGCGATCATTTCCTTGAACTTCCAGCCGGTGTCAATGTGCATCACGGGGAAGGGGATGGGTCCGGGATAGAAGGCCTTTCGCGCCAGATGCAACAGGACGGTCGAGTCCTTGCCGATGCTGTAGAGCAGTACCGGCTTCTCAAATGCGGCGGCGGCTTCTCTAAAAGTCCAGATTGCCTCGGCCTCAAGTTCATCCAGCACCGAAGCGCCGTCCAAGTTCATGTGCACCCCTTCAGACTACTTACTAGGTCCAGATGATCGGGACGAGCCACACGACCATGGCGACGACAACCACGGTCAACGGCAGGCCCAACCGAGCGTAGTCACCGAATTTGTAGCCGCCGGGGCCGTAGACCATGGTGTTGGTTTGGTAGCCGATCGGCGTGAGGAATGAGGCCGACGCAGCCACCGCAATGGCGATAGCGACGCCGATCGGTGAGAGTCCGGTCTGCGCGGCAATCGTGATTCCGATCGGGAACATTAGGAGCGCGGCGGCGTTGTTGGTGATCATCTCGGTGAGGATGACGGTCGCCAGCACGATCCCCAGCAGCGCGCCGCGATCACCCCAACCGCCGAAGATGTCGACAATTCCACCGGCCAGGGTAGAAGCCAACCCGGAGGTGTCCATCGCGGCGGCCAACCCGAACGCCGCCGCGATGATCACCACCACCTCAAGGTCGATCGACCGTCGGGCATCTGCCGAACTCATGACGTTGAACACGACCATCGCCACCGCCCCGACGAGCGCGCCCACCAGGATCGGAACCAGATTGAAGGCGGCCAGGATGACAATCGCGGCCAAGATCCCAATCGCGACGAAAGCCTTAGACGTGGGCACGGGCAGACTCGGCATGGAGTCCATGGGTGCAATCAGCAGGAAGTCGTCGCGGTCAGACCAGCGATCCTTGAAGCCGGGATCAGCGACCAAGATCAGGGTGTCGCCCACCCGCAAGCGCACCTGGCCGAACTTTGCGTCGACCAAGTCACCATCGCGGTGAATCGCGACGACGGCGGCCTGATAGGTACTCCGGAAACCGGTCTCCTTCAGGTTGTGGCCGACCAGTGGCGAGCGGGAGCCGATGACCGCCTCGTAGTAGCGGACCGCCGGGTCGTCCAGGCTGCTGACGTGCTCGGACTCGGCGGACTGCAGGCCACGGCGTTCGTTGAGGTCGAGGACCTTGCCGGCCTGACCGGCGAACCGCAGCCGGTTGCCCCCGCGCAGAACAGTCTCCGGCCGAACGGGCGCAATGACCGTGTCGCCGCGCTCCACCGAGGTGAGGAAGACGCCTTGCAAGTCGCGCAGTCCGGCCGCCTCGACGGTGGCGCCGTCCATCGGTCCGTCGGTGGTGACCAGCATCTCGACGTAGAACTTCTTGGCTTGGTTGGCCAGTTCGCTCTTGACCGAGCGTCGGGCTGGCAACAGACGCGGGGTCAGCAGCACCATCAGGGCGATGCCGATGATGGCTATCGGTAGGCCGATCTTGCCGATCTCAAAGAACCCCATGGGACCCATGTCGGTCTTGGCCATGAGTCCGGACACGACCAAGTTGGTCGAGGTGCCGATGACGGTGACCAATCCACCGAGGACGACCGCGAACGACAACGGCATCAACAGTTTGGAAACCGAGACTTTGCGGCGCTCAGCCCAGGACTGCACCTCTGGGATGAGCATCGCCACGATCGGGGTGTTATTCAGGAACGCGGATGCCCCGGCAGCGGGAATCGACAGTTGCACGATGGGCCGCCGGACCCCAGCCCTGGAACCGAGGGCACGGTGCATCAACGGGGTCAGCGCACCGGTCTTCTGCACCCCTGCCGCCACCACGTAGAGCGCGGCAACGGTGAACGGGGCTGGGTTGGAGAAGCCGCTGAGCGCCTCCTCGGCATCAATCACGCCGAATGCCAACAGCGCAACCGTTCCGCCGAGGACCACTAGTGCCGGTGA
>JAGNDY010000144.1 GCA_018003655.1 Candidatus Nanopelagicales bacterium | reverse complement strand
GACGAGTTCCGCACCGAATGGATGGCCGCGAAATGACTCTCACTTTCCTCACCGTCTGCTGGCTGGCCGGGTTCGTCGCATGGGTCACGGACCGGCGCTGGCCCTGGACCGAGACGGCCGCCGCCATCCCCGCCGCGATCATCGCCGGACTCGGCGCCGGGATATTCCTCGCTGCGTGGTCCGCGTGACCCCCGCGTGGCCGTGGGCGCTGGCCCTGACCGTCGCCCTCGGACTGACTCTCGTCCGGCACGTCCAAGCGCGTGAGGCCCGCGACGAGGTCCGCAGACTCCGCGCCCTGCTGTCCGCCGTGACCAGGTGGGGCCACGACTGGGGGCGGTCGGAATGAGTCACACACCGCGTCGGCTGCGGCCACGCCGCCAACCCAAAGGCATCCCGGTCATCTTCCGTAGCAAGACGCGCCCCGTCATCACGGAGCAGGAGGCTCGGGTCATCCGCGCCCGATATGAAGACGCACGCCGCCGTGGCATGCCGCTGGTGGTATCCAGCGACATCGAAATCATCACGCTGGACGGTGCGTCATGACCGACGAGGACTACCTGACGGCTGTTCTCAACTGCGACGACCAGAGCGGCATGGCAACCGACGCCGCATGGCGGGCCGTGTCCGCGCTGCGCGCTCGCGCCGAACGCGCTGAGGCCGAGGTGCAGCGACTCCATCGCGTCATCGCCGAGTCGCTGCCGCACATCGACTTCGCCGAACAGCTTGCCCAGGCCGAGGCCGCGATCGAGCGGGTGCGGGAGTTGCACCGGCAGTCGCACTTCAGCAATGAGTGCATCGAGTGTGCGCCCGGAGGCACCTACTACTGGCCGTGCCCCACTGTCGAAGCCCTGGCGGACGGTGCGTCGTGACCCCGATCCGATGGTCCGACGCGGCCGACACGGCGCTGGGTGTGGTGCTCGGCCTGGCGATCGGCGCCGCCGCGCTCGCCGCGCTCGGCGGCTGGGTTGTCAGGCGGGTGTGGTCATGAGTGCTACCGTCGCGGCAGGCGGCCCCGTCTTTGAAGGCGACACCGCCGGCATCACGCCGGGGCCGCCGCTCGATCGTCGACTGGCACCCCTGCTGGATTCCAACGAGCACCCAGCACCGTCGCGGGCTACCGCCCTGACGGTGGAGCCGTTCGACGCGGCAACCCTGGTGAAGTACAACGCCGCGTGGCACTCACGCTTGCCGCACGTCCAGCGCGGCCCGTGGCGCCTGGCGTTCGCATCCCACTACCGCCACACCGTCTTTGCCGTCGCGTTCTGGCATAACCCCAGCGCCCGCGGGCTGCCGCAGGACTGGCTGGAACTGCGCCGCATGGCAGTCGCGCCCGACGCGCCACACTGCACTGCGAGCCACATGCTCGGGCAGATGAGGCGGCAGATTCGCGTGCTGCTACCCGAGGTCGTACGGCTCATCTCATATCAGGACCAGGACGTTCACACCGGCACGATCTACCGCGCCGCGGGATGGACGCCCGCGTGGATCACGAAGCCGAGAGTGCGTGACCGCAGCGGCAACCGTCGCGGGACACGGCGCGCCTACCGCTCTGACGCTAACGGGCAAGCGCCCGCATCGTCCGCGAAGACCCGGTGGGAGATCGACGCATGACCACCGATGCCGACGTGCTCCAACGTGTGCGCGAGTTCTGCAAAGAGGCTATCGAGGAGCACCGCGCGGCAGGGCTGACAGGCACCTACGCGACCATCCCAGCAGAGTGCGTTCTGCGGTTGTTGGACGGTGCGTCATGAACCTGTCCACCCACGGACACCGGCTGCAACCCATCGGCTCCCGCAAACTTCACCCCACCGAGGCCCTGCTCGTGTCGATGGCCACCGCCCGCGGCGCGTGGGTGCGCACCTGCACCTGCGGGCTGATCGTCACCGGCAACAACGAGGTCGACGTGTACTGCCGCTGGAAGCAGCACCGCGACACCGTCGCCCGTCTCGACGCAGAGCGGGGGCTGGGATGACCTGGCACCACTGGGCGCTGTGCGCCGACTCCGACCTCGAACCCGCCGCGTGGACCGACCGCGCCGACGACATGCAGTGGGGCCGCAGCGACGCCAACCGCGCCGCCCTGGACACCTGCAGCCGCTGCCCGGTGCGATCCGACTGCCTGGCCACGGCGATGCGGTTTGAGCCTGCCAACGGCATCACCTACAGGAGCGGCATCTGGGGCGGCACCACCCCGGCGCAGCGCACCGCCCTGGCCGCACGACTGGACGCCCCGATTCGGGAACGCCCATGACCGGGCAGAGCGTTTTTGTGCCGGGTGTGCCGCAGCAGAAGGGCAACATCATCAAGGGCCGGTGGGGCGGCTACCACGACGCGAACAAGAAACTCCTGCCGTGGATGCAGGCCATCGTCGCCGCGATCCACGACGCCGGATGGGAGCCGATCCTGCACGGCCCAGTGTTCGTCTCCCTGATGTTCGTGTTCCCTCGGCCGAAAGCCCACTACGGCACCGGACGCAACGCCGATGTCCTGAAACCGTCCGCGCCGCAGATGCACACGGTGGCCCCCGACGCCGACAAGTTGATGCGTTCGGTGCTGGATGCGTTGACCGAATCGGGGGCGATCCGCGACGACTCGCAGGTCGCCTGGTGGCGCGGCTCGAAACGGTACACCGACACCGTGTACCCCGTCCCCGGCGTGTGCATCCACATAGACGAGGTGACGACCCCGTGAGCGCACGCCTGACCATGATCCCCGACCCCCGCGCCGCCGCCCTCTACGTGTGCTCGAAGGCTCACACCGTCGACGATGCGGCGATGCTGCTCGACGCGCTCGGCCTGATCGCCGACGGTGCGCTGGCCTGGCCCGACCCCGGGGCGCTCGAGGTGCGCAGCATCCGCAACATCGCCGCCAACACCGGACCGGGGGCGCGGAAATGATCGGCAGCGTCTGCGGCGTGTTCGGCCCGGCCGGTGCGCGCTGCGAAATCCGCGCCCACCACATAGGACAACACGCAGGAACCGACGATGAAGGGACGTGGCGCCAATGGTGACCGAGAGACGACCGCACTGGGACCGTGATGGCGATGAGTGAGTGCGACTGCGGCCAGGTGGAGATTCCGCTGGGCCTGCCGATGTGCAACCTAAACGGCACGCTGCACGGCGTTACGGCATGTGTCGACAAGGACCGCTGGGAGGAGCGTGCGCTGGAGGCCGAGGCTGCTATCGCGCGGGTACGGGAGCGTGCAGGAGGGCCGATTCCTGCGGTGCACGGCGACTGGATGGCTGGGTATGCAGCGGCCATGCGGGATATTCTCTCCGCCCTGGGACACGACATTGAGATGGAGGGAAAGCGATGAGCGACATGACGTTGGCGGGCGCGTTGGAGAAGGTGCAGGAATGGATCGGGGAACTTGTTGAGGTGTTGGACCCGTCGGTTACGATCCAGCGGCTTGATGAGCCGGTGAAGGCGTCGACAGCGAGCACTGCGCCTGCGACTCCCCGCCGCGCGACCCTTGGCAGTGACAAGTGCTCACGGCCTGCGTCACGTCAAGGAAGCCCTGGACGGTGTGAGCGATGACTGAGCGCAAACCGCCATACAGGTTGCAGCGGCTAGCACTCATCGCTGCCGTCT
>JAGNDY010000143.1 GCA_018003655.1 Candidatus Nanopelagicales bacterium | reverse complement strand
CGCCGCGCTGCACCAGCATGGTGCCGAAGACGGAAACGTCGGCGATCATGTCTTGCGCAACTTCGGGCGTGAGCCCTTTGTGTTTGCGCAGTTCGTACATCTCGTTGGCGAACTCGTCGCGGTAGAGGGAGGTCTCCGGGTCGATCAGGAGGGCATCGTCGATGTTCAGTCCGAGGGACTTTGCCCGTTCGCGGATCTTCTCCGCGTCGCCCAGAATCGTCAGCTCACACACGTCGCGCTGCAGCAGCCGATCGGCAGCCGTCAACACGCGGTCGTCGTTTCCTTCCGGCAGTACGATCCGCTTCCTGTCAGTCCTTGCCTGGCGAAACAACCGGTTCTGGAACATCAGTGGAGTCACGACGGTCGTCTCGGCGATGTCGATCCGTTCAGCCAAGTCGACCGTGTCGACGTGGGTCTCAAACAAGCCGAGGGCGGCGGCGATTTTGCGGTCATCGGATGCTCGGAGCTCGGGCCGGAGCTCGGCCAACAGGGCGGCACTGTCGAAGGTGTCCCGGTGCGTTGTCAGCAACGGCGTTTGCGTGCCGGATAGCCCGTTGATGAACTCCAGGATGCTGGGATCTGGGTCGATGCCACCCGTGGCGATGATGCCCGTCAGGTTGGGAACCGAGTCGGAGAAGCGCGCCGTCATCCCCGCCAGGATCACGTCACTGCGATCACCCGGCGTGATGACCAAGGTGTCCGGCTCCCACCGTCCCATCAAATTCGGCACCGTCATCGCGGCAATCCGCACCGACGCCAAGTCACGATTGAGGCTGCGCTCATCGCCGTGCAAGATCTTGGCGCCTAGATGATCTGCCGCCTGCCGAATGGTCGGGAGCAACATCTGCGGGTCTTCGGGTAAGAACCACGTCGGTACATCGAGATCAGTGACTTGGGCCTTCAACTTCTCGATCTTTGACGGCTGGATCCGATTGACGAGGAATCCCACCACCGCCAGGTCTCGATCAGCCAGCGCTCCGCGGGCCGCGTGCAGCGCACCGCTGACTTGGTCCGGCCGATGATCGTGCGCCCGGCTCACGACGATGACCGGTGCACTCAGGTTCGTTGCCAAGTCCATGTTGAGCTCGAACTCAAAGGCCGCACTCGCGCCGCTGTGGTCGGTGCCCTCCACCAGGACCATGCTGCAATCGCGGGACAGCACCTCGAATCGCGTGAGGATCTGGTCGATGATCGACTGGGCGTCGCGTGACCCACCGAGGTGACGCGTTTGGCCAGTCGTGACCCCGAACGACTCGTCGTAGGACTGCGCCAAGTTGTATCGCGAACGCATCAGTTCAATGGTCACGTCGCGGGTGTCACTCTCGCGAATGACAGGTCGGAAGTAGCCCACCTTGTCCACGTGCCGGGAGAGCATCTCCATCAATCCGAGGGAAGCGATTGATTTGCCGCTCTCCGGCTCCAACGACATCACATACAAAGCACGCGCCACGATTGTCGAGGGTATGCCCTCCGGCAACGTCGAACAAAGTCATCCGGGGTGCGCACCATGTTTGCCGCAAGCCGTCAGCGGTCACGCGACCGCTAGAACCGGGTATCCGCACCGATGGGAATACCTGACCGAATCGTCGGGTTCTGGTCGGAATGCGCATCGGATTCATCGGTAGTGGCAACATCGGCAGCACTCTGGCCCGGCTGGCAATTACAGCTGGCAACGAAGTCGTCATGAGCAATTCGCGGGGTCCAGAGACCCTCGCCGAGCTGGTCGCGGACTTGGGCACACAGGCGAGCGCGGCAACGCCGGCGGAAGCTGGCGCAGCCGGGGAGATCGTCGTGGTGACGATTCCACTGGCCGCGCTCGATTCGGTCCCCGTCGCACCGCTTGCGGGCAAGGTGGTGATCGACACCAACAACTACTACCCCCACCGCGACGGACAGATTGCCGAGCTTGACAACGACTCCACGACTTCCAGCGAACTGCTGGCCGCGTACCTGCCGCAGTCCTCGGTGGTCAAGGCGTTCAACAGCATTTACTTTCAACATTTGGCCGAGCAGGGTGAGCCGATTGGAACGCCCGGACGCCGTGCGCTGCCCATTGCTGGGGACGACGCGGCCGCCAAGGCAACCGTCACCGAACTGATCGAGGCATTCGGTTTCGACACCGTGGATACCGGACCGCTCAGTGAGGGTCGCCGCTTCCAGCCAGCCTCCTCGGCTTACAACGTGCGCCTCACAGCCGAGCAGTTACGCGACGAACTCGCCCTGAACTAACCGGGTACCCTGCCGCCGGAGTTGGGTCAACCGGACGGCGCGGATTGCGCCATCACAAGAGGTCCCGGCGGCGAAATCCGACAAGGCCCGCGACAACCAGCCCGACAGCGACGAGGGTCATCACGATCAGCGGTGTGGCTGTGAACTGTCCACCGGGCAGTTTGGGGACATGCGTGAACGGCGAGATGTCCATCGCTGGTTGAGGGACCTTGAGCAATTCGCCGAACTCTCCCAGGAGAACGAAGAAGATCAGCACCGCCCACGCCAGCCACGCGAGTCGTGGCAGGAACCCGAAGATGAGCACGACAACTCCAACCAGAACCCACACCGCCGGAACCCCCACGGCGGCACCCGCGGTCACCCGGCCTACCTGGGCCCAATCGTCGACTTGCACCGCGTGCGCTGCCCCGGCCGAAACACCAGCCGCCACCAGCAGGACCGCACTACCGAGGATGGCGACGGCGATGTGGCTGCCCGCCCAACGGATCCGGGAGGTGCCGGTCGCGAGCACGGTCTCGGCATGCGTGGTGACCTCTTCGGAGTGCAATCGCATAGCGGCTTGGATCGCATATGCGGCCGCGATCAATCCAACGATTCGCATCTCTGCGGCCAGGAACGAATCGGTGAGTGCGCCGCTGGTTCCGAGCTTGGCGAACAGGTCGCGAACCTGTGGGGTATCGAGCATCGCCGACGCGGTGGTCGCGAGGTTGCCCAGTAACGCACCGAAGATCAGAAAGGCGACCAGCCAACCCAAGAGTGCTCCGCGCTGCAGCCGCCAGGCGAGGCCGAGCGCACTGCCCAAGCCCTTCCCGGCGGTGGCCGGACCCGCCCGTTCGGGCAGGATCCCCGCACCAAGGTCGCGCCTGGAGTTCAGCGCGAATGCCGCTGCCGCCAGACCTCCCCCAGTCGCGAGCAGCAGCGCCGCAGCCCACCACCGATCACCGGCGTACGCGCGAACTTGCTGGCCGATTCCGAGCGGTGACAACCACGATGCCCACGTCAATGAGTTGCTGCCATCGGCGGCGGCCCGGATCAGATAAGCCGCTGCCAACACGGTCAGGCTGATCCCATTCGCCGCTCGAGCCGACCGCGTGAACTGGGCTGCAATTCCGGCGATAGCTGCGAACGCGATTCCGACGACCGCCCAGGATGCGCCAAACGCGAGGGAGCCGGCCACCGGAAGGCCCACGGCGATCAGGCCCAGCGCAGTAAGCAGGCCCAGCACCACCGAGGCCGAGAACGTCAGCCCAAGCGCTGCTGCAAGCGGGGCAGCGCGCCCCACGACACCGGCTTGGACGAGTTCCAGCCGGCCGGCATCCTCCTCGGCACGGGTGTGGCGGATGGTCAGCATGCTCATGAGGATCGCCACCATGGCTGCCCCCA
>JAGNDY010000142.1 GCA_018003655.1 Candidatus Nanopelagicales bacterium | reverse complement strand
CCGCATGGCAACAAGCGACGGGCCGAGCGTGCAGGAGCCGACGGTCAATTCGAGTAGCGGCGCGGCCGACTCAACCCATCCGCCCGCCCCCACGAAGGGCCGAGGCCTGCGGCGGATCACTGCGCTGATGCTGATCATTGAGGCGCTGCTCATCGTCTCGCCCCTGACTGCGCTCAACGAGTTCACCGCAAGCGGTCAAACCATCGGCAAGACCCTCGCGTACATCCCTGGACTTGAGTTGGTCTTGCTCGCGGCGTTCGTGCTCCTCTCTCGCCTCATCTGGGTGGGCTTGTTCCTGGCAGCGTGGGGAATCTGGCACAACTCCCGGGGCATCGCCGCGCTGGTTCTGCAACTGGCCGTGCTGCCCTTCCCGTTGGTCGGACTCCTGCGGCCGTTGAGCCCGATCTACGCCATCACCGGCAGCCGGTTGATCATCCTGGCCGTCATCGTGACGGTCTGCATCATGCTCGTGCTCGTTATTCGTGCGGGCCAGCCGGCACCCGCCAATCGTCGGCCGGTGATGTGGGTCGTTCTCAGTACCTTCGGTGTCCTGGTAGTCGTCATGGCCGTCATCGGGGCGACCAACCGATCGCTTCCTAGCAGCCTCCTACCGACTCTCGTCTCGTCTGGATCAGGTACCGCACCGGGCGAAGCCACAGCCGTGAAAGTCCCGTTGATTCCGCAGAACCCGTCGTTGGCCAAGAACCCGTGGAACAGCCTGCACAACGACTCGTGGGGAACGGATTCCTACAACGTCGCGGCTCCAAGTGACGCCCCGACCGCCAACGTTGACAGCCTGTTCACAGGTGGCGATTGCGCCTCGATGACGTGGGACTCGAGGGGCCGTCTGGTCACCTTGTGCGTGACCGTCGCCCGAGTGATTGCCTACGTCTTGGCACCAGACACGTTGGAAGTGCTTGCGCAGCAGCAAATCTCCACGCGCAAGCCGAGCCTGACCAACTTCTCCGGTGGAGGTTACTTCTTCCTCGATGCCAAGGATCAGATCGTGGTGCCGAGTTCCGACGGCAAGCTCAACGTCTACTCAACGACTGACGGCATCCAACAGGCGCAGTCAATCGACATCGCCGCCACCTTGACACCCGGCGAGGACGTCACGTCGACCATGGCCGACTGGTCGGGTCGGTACTGGTACGTGGGAGCCAACGGAACCGTTGGAGTCGTCGACCCCGCAAAAGTAACCCCTCGCGCCGTCAACCTGGATGGGGAGTCCATTGAGAACTCATTCGTGCTCACCCAGGACTCCGCCTATGTCGTGACCGGTTCCGCGCTGTACCGGCTGGCGGCTGAGCCGGATGGTCCACCCAAGACCGTCTGGCGAATGCCCTACGACGCCGGCTCGCGCAAGAAGCCGGGACAGACGTCACGGGCGAGCGGAACCACCCCGACGGTGTTTCATCAGGGCCAGTACGTGGCAATCGCTGACAATGCCGAACCGCAGATGAACGTCGTGGTCGCGGACACTGCCACCGGTTCCTTCGCGTGTCAGGTTCCGGTATTCACCCCGGATCAATCGGCAACGGAGAACGCGTTGATCGCGCTCGGCGACACCATCATCGCTGAGAACAACTACGGCTACAGTCCGCCGATCGCGTCCACTGGCGGGGGCCACAGCACGACGCCAGGCATGGCCGCTGTGCAGTTCGACGGTGCCACCGGTTCGTGCACGAAGAAGTGGGAGAACAGCACCATTCAGGTGCCCTCGGTGGTGTCCAAGGCCACGTTCGCCGGTGACCAAGTCATCTCCTACACCAAGCCATCGGATCCGCTGGGTCGTGACGCTTGGTACTTCACGGGCGTTTCGGCCCGCACCGGCGAGGTGCTGTGGACCAGGCTGGCGGGTATGGGCTTGGCTTTCAACAATCACTATGCCGCCACGTATCTGTCGCCTCAGGGTGACATCTTGACTGGGACCTCGTACGGGATCGTGCGGCTGCGCAACGGCGGCTAGAACCCCGAGACGGCGCTCGACTGCCGGGCGCTGATCGCCGGGGCAGTTTTGTCAGCCCCCGTTGATACCAATGAACCATGAAGAGGCAGGCGCATCACACGGCACACCACGACTCGCAGAGTCGCTGGCCAGAACTGACCGAGCTTGAGCGGGGGATCCTTCAGCTGGAGCAGCAGTGGTTCCGCCACGCCGGGGTCAAAGAGGACGAGATTCGCCGTCGCTTCGATATGTCAGCAACGCGGTACTACCAAGTCCTCAACGGGCTGCTGGACAAACCGGATGCGCTCGCCGCCGCGCCGCAACTGGTGACTCGGCTATGCCGACTGCGTGCCGCGCGGCAACGGAGTCGATACTCGCGTCGCCGCGTACTCGGGAATGGACAACAGTGGCGGACGTTCTAATGCGCCGACCTCGTGCGACGTCACGGCGTAGCCAGTCCCGTCATGGTCGAACTGCGCCAGGGTTGCGCCGAAGGGGCGGTCGGGGACGTTCCCGGTGGCGACACCAAGCCGACTCCACGCTGTCTGCAGGATCTCCGCCGACATACGGCCGAGGCGACGTTCATCGTGATGTCGGTGCAGGCGTGTGCCCAGATCGACCTGGGCGATCGATTCGACTCCGGCAAGGTCGGCGGTGCCCACCAGTAGAGCGAAGTCCACGCCGTAGTCGCAGGGGAAGGCCAGTTGCTCAAGCAGGCTTCGGCGGGCCGCGTATTCGCCGGCGAGCGGCTGCACGACCCCTGCGAGTTGCGGCCAATACAAGTTGAGCAGGGGCCGGGCCACTAGTTCGGTGACGCGCCCACCGCCCGCCACCGACACCTGCTCCCCCTGGATCAGGGGTCGCTCGTAGACGGCCTTGACCAGGTCGACGGTTGGTTGGGCGAGTAGTGGGCCGAGCAGACCAGTGATGTACGACGGGGTGAACGACCGCAGGTCGGCATCGATGAAGACAATCAGGTCGCCGGTCGTCGCGGCTACCGCGCGCCACATTGCCTCGCCTTTGCCGGTGACCGCCGGGATCCGTGCGAGCACCTCGTCGCGATGGATGACGGTCGCACCTGCTGCCCGCGCAACCTTGGCCGTGCGGTCTGTCGATCCGGAGTCGAGCACGACCAACTCGTCGACTAAGCCCGATCCGGGTCCGGGATCGCGGTCGTCGTCAGCGATGAATGCCTCGCGAATCTCATCCACGATCGAGCCAACGGTCCGCTCCTCGTTGAGGGCAGGAAGGACAACCGAGACGGTGGCTCCGCTGGCGGACTTTGTCGCGAGTAGGTCCGCTGGTCGCCAATCGCAGGCGCGGCTAGTGCGCTCACGCAGCAACTTGCGGGCTTCGGCATGCATGCGTAACCCCCTAGCCACTTCCGATGTTGTCAGGCTATGGTTGCAACTACTCGCTTCGAGTCCGTAACAGGGTGACATCGTTCGCTGCTGCGCGTCCTTGAACGAACAACCGAATATCGCTCATCCAGAGGGGCAGAGGGACCGGCCCGTTGAAGCCCCGGCAACCATCCGTCGCGACGATTTGATCGTCGCGAATGTCATGAATCTCCCATGATTCATGTCCGCGAGAGGTGCCAATTCCGACCCGGACCGCGCAAGCGGCGACCGGGACAGATGAGGAAAGGCCTCAAATGACCACGAT
>JAGNDY010000141.1 GCA_018003655.1 Candidatus Nanopelagicales bacterium | reverse complement strand
CTGCGCAACCGCACCAGCTAATCAGTTCGGACGATGGCGCTGAGTCGACTGCGCGTTGCCGCAGCTGCCAGCGCGGTTGCCGTGGGTCTGTCGACGCCCAACACGATCATCGACCCGGAGTCCAACCCGCCGGCCGAGGAACGTGACGGACCCCCGAACAGGCTCGCATCGCCTCCACTAGTGGTGTCCGGCACGACGATCACCCGCACCTTCTCGGCGACCACCCGAGCAGAGCCGGCCGACGGATCTGCGCTCGTTTCCTCACCAATCCCACCCGCACGGGCCGCCAGGATGTCGATGAGGTCACCGGGTTTGAGCAATGCAACCTCGCCTGGATCGGCCAGGCGTACCGTTGCCGCGACCAACTCACCGGCCTGCTCCTGCGGTAGCCCAACATCGAGCAGGCCCGGACCGATCACGCGGCTGGGCCCGATGGGTTCACCAGCAAGCAATGCCCCGGTGGTGATGCGGCCGATGGCTAGGTCGCGATCGACGAATGACTCAGGATGGCTTACCGAGGTGGGCCAGGCGGTTGTGGTGACGTCTGCGGCCTGAATAGCGTGCCCCGCAGGCAGATCGGTGCTGGCGGCCACCAACTCCAAGGTGGTTTGCGTTGCCGGCTTGAGGGCAGTGATGAGGAAGTAGACGCTCGCGGCGATAAGCACAGACCCAATGAGTCTGCGCTGACGACGGATGAGGCGCTGGACCCGTTCGAACGGGCTAGATGTGTCGGACGTGCCTGCCATGAATCAACCCCCCACTCGGGCGCTCGGAGGAACGCCTAGTTGGGAGGCTATTGCGGATTCAGGATGCGCGGCTGAGGCCATCCACAGGGTTGCTAGTCGGCCTTCGTGGCTGCGGATGATGTGGACGATCCCGATGACGATCCCGTTGAACTGCTCGGCGTTGTGGCGGAGCCGGAACCGTCGGAGCTGCCGGTCTTTGCCGCGCCATCCTTGGCTGACGTGGCCGCTGGCGTCTTCGAGGAACCAGCGTCGGAGTTGCTGGACTTAGCCTTGCTCGCCGCCGCCCGACTGTCGTTCTTGTAGAAGCCACTACCTTTGAACACGACGCCGACATTGCCGAAGATTTTGCGGAGTTTTCCGCCACAGGACGGGCATTGAGTGAGGGAATCGTCGTGAATCGACTGCACGACCTCTAGCGGCTCACTGCATTCGGTGCAGACGTATTCATAGGTGGGCACGGGTTCATTCCTCCGGAGCGACTATCACCTGACATTGGCGACATGTGCGAGCTTACGTGGCCGATGCCCGGTAGCGTCCGGCTGCATGAAGGTTGAAGTGAGCGGGCTGACAAAGGTCTACGGGAAGAAGAAGGCGGTCGATGACTTGACCTTCACCCTTGAGCCCGGTGTGGTGACTGGTTTTCTGGGCCCCAATGGGTCCGGAAAGTCCACGACCATGCGGCTAATGCTGGGCCTTGACCACGGCAGCGGTCGGACTTTGTGGAATGGGCAGCCGCTGGTTGACCACCCGCACGCCACCCGGGTTGTCGGCGCTCACCTGGATGCGAACTTCTTCAACCCGAACCGAACTGCTCGCGCGCACCTACGCATGCTCGCTGCCGACGCCAACCTCTCCAAAGCCCGCGTGGACGAGGTGATCGACCTGGTCGGATTGGAGTCGGTGGCGAAGAAGCGACCCAAGTCGTTCTCCCTCGGTATGGGTCAACGGCTCGGCCTTGCTGGTGCGATCCTCGCCGAGCCGTCAACCCTGGTGCTCGACGAGCCGGCCAACGGATTGGACCCACAGTCGATCCACTGGCTGCGCGATTTCCTCCGGTTCTACGCCTCCCAGGGCAATGTCGTGTTCGTATCCAGTCACCTGCTCAGCGAGATGCAGCTGATGGCCGACCGGCTCGTCGTCATCTCTCGCGGCTCGCTGATCGCGGACGAGATGATGGCCGACTTCGTCTCGCGCAGTACCCGCAACGATGTGCTCGTCCGAAGCTCGGACCGGCATCGGCTGTTGGAGGCCCTTCGGGTCGACGGGGTGGCCGCGGTTGCCGAGGGTCAGGACGGGCTCTCTGTTCAGGGCGCGGCGACCGACCGGGTCGGCGAGATTGCGTTTCGCAATCAGATTCAGCTACGCGAACTGTCCGCGCGCACGGCCAGCCTTGAGGAGGTCTTCCTTGAGTTGACCAACGAGGGTCAGGAATTCGCCACTGGAGGGAGGAACTGATGGTCGGCGTACTGCGCTACGAATGGCGGCGGATCTCGTCGATCAGGTCGACCTGGATCTTGCTCGCACTGTCGATCGTGTTCTCCGCGGGACTTGCGGCGCTGGTCACGGTTGGACTCAACGCCGCCAACTCGGTGTCCGATTCTGACTCGACGGTTGAGCCGGCCGGACTACTGAGCATGGGCGGCGCGCTGAGTACCGCCACGACCAACTTCGTCGTCTTGGTGTTGCTTGGAACGGTCGCTGCGCAGGCGTTCGGTCAGGAGTACCGGCAGGGCACGATCCGGTTGACGCTGACAGCCTTCCCACGGCGGATGCCGGTGTTCGTCGGCAAGGTGCTCGTTTGCTGCCTGTGGATCACGGCCGCGTTCGTCCTCTCACTTGTCGTGTCGGCGCTGATCTTCTGGCCACAGACCGGCATCATCGCCCACCCGGACAGCACGGTCTCTTTCGCCGCGTTCATCCTGCGGGCGTGGTTGTTCTTGATGGGGTTCTGCCTGGTGGTGTTTGCCGTCACCGTCCTGACCCGAATCTTGGCCCTCGGCGTGATCATTCCGTTGCTGCTCGCCGTCGTCGTGGAGAACCTGATCACTGGCCTGGCCGGCAGTTGGCTGCCCTGGATCGGCAAGGTTCTGCCGTTCACCTCCGGCAACAACTTCGTGGCTGGCGAGGACATGGTGCGCAATGGCCTGGTGTATCTCGCCTGGGTGGCCGTACTGGTGGCCGCTGCGCTGGTTGTTTTCGAACGCAAGGACGCGTAGGCCCGCTAGCCGATCACGTACTCGTCGACGAGTTGATCATGGGCCTCGGTCACCAGGTCGGTGCGCACTTCGCCCGGCCCGACCAACGCGAGTCGCAGTGGGCCACGCGAATCGACGAACCCGGCGAACATCCGGTCGTAGTAGCCACCACCTTGGCCCAGACGCTGACCGTAGCCGGAAACGGCCAACGCCGGAACGATGACCACCTCACAGCCGAGTGCTGTCAGACCGGCCGCACCAAACGCTACGAGTGACCGTTCGGGATCGGCCAGATCCGCCCACGCGAGTTCCGGGTGGGCAACGCCGTCGTGTTCGACAACCGGCACCAAAACCCGTGCTCCGGCCTGCGTCAGGGCCCGGTTCAGCGCAGTAGTCGGAGGTTCGTTGAACACCGCCTCGTAACTGGCAACAGTGGCCCCGGTTGCACACGCCCGGGCCACGGCGTCACGTTGCGAGAACGCCTGGGCAATCGCCGCGCCTCGGTCATCCCAACCCCGCTCGCCGAGCTGGCGTCGAAGATCACGACGGGCGGCTCGGATCTGCGCCCGGATTTCTGATTTGTCCACTTTGGCAGTCTCCTTGTGGTCGTACTTACTCGTCCACCCGGTTATCGTCAGAGCATGGCCGATCAATCCACGACCTCTGATGCCCGGGCGCTCCCACTGCGCAAGGCGGTGATTCCGGCCGCAGGACTCGGCACGCGGTTCCTGCCCGCCACCAAGGCGCAGCCGAAGGAGATGCTCCCGGTTGTCGACCG
>JAGNDY010000140.1 GCA_018003655.1 Candidatus Nanopelagicales bacterium | reverse complement strand
AGCACGTCGACCCGGGTCGGTGCGGACAGCGATAGTGCCACGCCCAAGCCCGTCGCCAGCGCCATCAGGCCCAGTTCCAGCACGGCGATCTTGGCGAACGAGCGACGACCCGAGCCCTCGCTGAGTTTCGGCAGGATGCGTCCGCGGATTCGTGCAGCAGCAAGGATCAGACCCGCCAGCAGCAGAGTCTTGATGACGACGAGGCGTCCGTACCCACTGGTCAACAGATCTGCGGGACTACCCAACCGGGTGTACGCGTTGGCGAATCCGGAGATGCCCAGCACCACCACGCAGGCAAGGGCGAGTTGACTGAACCGTCCCGCCGCTACTGAGACGTACTTAGCCCGGACGCCCGCCGCCGCTTGGCTCACCCGCGGCAGGGCGATAGTTCCCAACGCGATCAGCCCACCAACCCACACGGTCGCTGCCACCACATGCGCGACCCCGTTGACCAACGCGATCGCGTGGTTACCGAGGCCAGCGGCGTGACCGGCCAGGGCCGGTAGCGCGATGGCGACGAGCGTCGTGACGCCCAGCGCCGTCGCTGTGGTCAACCGCAATGTGAAGAAAGAACAGACGCTGACGATCAGCGCGAGCAGGGCACCAACGACCACGGTGCGAACGCCGGTGATGTCCCACGCGTATGTCCGCAGTAGGTCGGGCGCCAGCGCCTCGCTGATCGAAACGCCGAGCACTTCGGACAACGTGAGGGCGGCCTGGATCAGCGCGAGGACAACCCAAACGCCAGCAGCGATGCCTGCCCGAACGAGGCTTCGACGGCCCCCGTTGGAGACGAGCCCCTTGCGGGCGTCTGCGTCCAGGAACGCCGCATGCAGTAGCCACCCGGCAGTGAACATCGCGGCGACGAACACCAGTGACGTTGCGACGGGTAACAGCCAACTGACCACCGGTCCGGCATCGGGCAAACCATTTGGGGCGGGCTGGTAACCGCCGCCGGAGATGAGCAGTCCCGCCAGCGATGCGAGAACGACGAGCAGACCGAATGCAAAGACCAGCCGCCCAGCTTGCGGTTGCTGGCCCTGTGCCTGGTTGACCGTCGGTCCACCGGTGGCCGTCGTTGCTGTCATGTCCGCGCCAAGGGTGCCGTTAGTCGGAGTCTTT
Organism: Candidatus Nanopelagicales bacterium; assembly: GCA_018003655.1. NCBI lineage: Bacteria > Bacillati > Actinomycetota > Actinomycetes > Candidatus Nanopelagicales > Candidatus Nanopelagicales bacterium. The sequence continues at coordinate 2,614 of JAGNDY010000140.1, read as the reverse complement.
GCTGATGTTGCGGCGAATCGCGAGCCCAACGATGATCACCAAGACGATGAGAACCCCGCCGAGGGTGGGCAGCAGCCAGGAGCTATTGCTGTTCGAGGCCGACGTGGTGTCAGCCGCAGGACTGGTGGTCACGGTTGGGGTCGGGCTAGGACTTGCCGCACCGGTGGGTTCCGCGTAGCCGAAGCCGAATTGTCCACTCAGTGGATGACCATCGGCACCGACGTTGCGCCACGAGACGACGTACTCACCCGCCGGGGTGCTCGCTGGCCAGGCGACCGTAACCGTCGCGCCAGACGCTGTGGGTTCCGGCAGGTTGACGTCCGTTCCGGTCGTGGACGCCGCCGCGATCTTGGTGGTGTCTTTGAGCGGTGCCGCCTCAAAAGTCAATACCAACTGCTTCGGCGCTTGGGTGAGGACTGCGTTGTTCGCTGGCACCGTCGACTGAAGTTCGTCGTGGGCTTGGACCGCGGCCGGGAATGCGAACAGGGCCACCAGCGACAGTGTCGCGGCAGCCCCGGCGCTGAGCAGTTTCTTCACGCGCTCAGCTTACGTTCGCATCCCGACGCAATGGTCGAGAGGTTCACAATCCTAGAAGTCCTCTTCCGGCAGCTCCATCACGTCGAGCGTGGTCGCCTCCGCGACGGCGAGCTCGGCGGTCAGCAGTGGTAGCCGGTTGGCGGCGAACCACTTGGCGATGGCGAGCTTGCCGTTGTAGAACGGCTTGTCCCGCTCGCTCGCACCAGCAGCCAGCGCCTCAGTGGCAACGTCAGCCTGCTTGAGCAGCAGCCAACCGATAACCAAGTCGCCGCAGGCCATCAGCAGGCGGGTGGTGTTGAGGCCGACCCGGTACAACTCGTTCGGGTTTTCCTGGCTCTTCATCAGCCAGCCGCCCATCACGCCGATCATGCCCTGGACGTCTTCAAGCGCCTTGGCGAGCAGTTGGCGGGACTCTGCGAGTTGATCGCCGGCACCGGTGTTCTTGACGGTCTCGGTGATGTTCGCGGCCAGCTGCGTGACGGCCTGGAACTGATCGCGGACCATCTTCCGGAAGAAGAAGTCCATGCCCTGGATGGCAGTGGTGCCTTCGTAGAGCGTGTCGATCTTTGCGTCACGCACGTACTGCTCAAGCGGGTAGTCCTGCAGGAAGCCCGAGCCTCCGAACGTCTGCAGTGACTCGGTTCCCAGCAGGACCCAAGCGCGCTCCGAACCGACACCCTTGACGATGGGCAACAGCAGATCGTTGAGGCGGTCGGCCATGTCGCCAGCGCCGTGCTCGGCGTGGTGCAGCATGACCTCGTCCTGCTGCTTGGCGGTGTAGGCAACCAAGGCACGCAGGCCCTCTGAGTAGGCCTTTTGAGTCATCAGCGAGCGACGCACGTCCGGGTGATGGGTAATGGTCACGCGGGGAGCGGTCTTGTCCAGCATCTGGGTCAGGTCAGCACCCTGGACGCGGTTCTTTGCGTAGTCCAGCGCGTTGAGGTAACCAGTCGACAGCGTCGCGATTGCCTTCGTGCCGACCAGCATGCGCGCGTACTCAATGACCTTGAACATCTGCGCGATGCCGTCGTGGACGTCGCCGACCAGATAGCCGACGGCTGGCTGCTTTTCGCCGTAGGTCAGCTCGCAGGTGCTGGAGGACTTGATGCCCATCTTCTTTTCGATGTTGGTCGTGTAGACGCCGTTGCGCTCGCCGATCTCGCCCGTCTTGGTGTCGAAGTGGAACTTCGGCACGACGAACAGGCTCAGACCCTTGGTGCCCACGGTGGCACCCTCTGGCCGGGCGAGGGTCAGGTGAATGATGTTCTCGTTGAAGTCGTTCTCGCCACCGGTGATGAAGCGCTTGACGCCTTCGATGTGCCACGTGCCGTCTTCCTGCTGAACGGCCTTCGCGCGGCCAGCGCCAACGTCAGAACCGGCGTCGGGCTCGGTCAGAACCATGGTGGCGCCCCACTGGCGCTCGATCATGATCTGGGCCCAGTGCTGCTGCTCGTCGGTGCCAAGGGCATCCAGAATCGCCGCGAAGCCGGGGCCAGCCAGCGACATGTAGAGCGCAGGGTTGGCGCCGAGGAACATCTCCGCCATCGCCCAGTTGAGGCTGGGGGGTGCACCGATGCCGCCGAGGCTTTCGGGGAGTGCGGCGCTCCAGTAGCCTGCGTCCCACAGAGTCTGGAAGGACTTCTTGAACTCATCGTTCATGGTGACGGTGCACTCGGCCGGGTCGTACACGGGAGGCTCGCGATCAGAGGCCACGAAGGAGTCAGCGATCGGGCCGGACGCCAGCTTCTCGGACTCGCGGAGCAGATCGCGTGCGCTGTCAACGTCCATCTCGGCGAACGGGCCCTTGCCCAGGCGGTCAGCTGCGCCGAAGACCTCGAACAGGTTGAACTCGATGTCGCGGAGGTTGCTCTTGTAATGGCCCATTGCGTGACTCCTCGTGGTCTGAAGTGCAGCTCAATGCGAGTGGTGGGGGAACTAGTTACTCGTCAGTAACCCAATCATGCTACTCGCCGGTAACTTACGCAAGACCCTTGGACTCACTCTCTGAGTTGTCTTGGTCACGTCACGCAGTCACGGAGCGTGACGATGGCCATCGACGCCCTGATCGGGAGCTCTC
>JAGNDY010000139.1 GCA_018003655.1 Candidatus Nanopelagicales bacterium | reverse complement strand
GGGGCGAGAGGATCCGGGCTGGCTCGGTGACTACCTCGCGGCTAAATCGCGCACGCAGGCGGTCGTCGTCGCACCCGCACGTGGTTTGGTCCTTGAGTCGGTTGCGTACCCACCCGATTCTGAGCTCGGCGAACGAGCTGAATTCACGCGCAGGAGGCGTGACGTTGCCCACCTGCTTTGACCTTCGGCGAATGCGGCAGGTACCCTGAGAAGCCGTGGTGAGCGCGCAGTCGCGCCACCGGATCGGGTCACGATCGGGCGAGAGTCCAAACCGTCGACCAGCTCCACAACCAACGACCGATTTAGTGAAGGTTGCTCCGTGCGTACGTACAGCCCCAAGTCAGGCGAGATTGAGCGCCAATGGCACGTCATCGATGCTACCGATGTCGTGCTCGGCCGACTCGCGTCCCAGGTCGCAACGCTGCTGCGTGGCAAGCACAAGCCGACCTTCGCCCCTCATGTCGACATGGGTGACTTCGTCGTTGTCATCAACGCCGAGAAGGTCGCGCTCTCTGGAGCGAAGCTGACCCAGAAGAAGGACTACCGGCACTCCGGTTACCCGGGCGGTCTGACGGCCACAAGCTACGGCGACCTGCTTGAGAAGAATCCACGCCGCGCCATTGAGAAGGCCGTCGCCGGAATGCTTCCGCACAACAAACTCAGCAACCAGCTGATCACCAAGCTCAAGGTCTACTCAGGCCCCGAGCATCCTCACGCGGCGCAACAGCCCGTTCCGTTCGACATCACCCAGGTTGCCCAGCCAGCCGTCGCCCGCGCCAAGGCGAAATAAGTATCGCCTCCGGGCATCGACCTCACTAACACCGAAAGGAATCGCTGGCCGTGACTGACGTTGACGTCGCAAGCGAGACTCAGACCTACACCTCCGAGTCGGCCCCTGCTAAGACTGCCGAGACTGGCCGACCCGCGCGCACTGCGCCGGCTGCTGCCACCGGTCGCCGCAAGGAGGCCGTTGCGCGAGTCCGCATCAAGCCGGGCTCCGGCGAGTGGATCCTCAATGGCAAGTCCCTGCAGGACTACTTCCCGAACAAGGTTCATCAGCAACTCGTCAACGAGCCCTTCCGGGCCGTCGACGCTGACGCGACCTACGACGTCGTCGCGAACCTCAGTGGTGGTGGAACCAGTGGCCAGGCCGGTGCTCTGCGCCTCGGCATTGCCCGCTGCCTCAACGAGATCGACGAGGAAGCGCATCGCCCGTCCTTGAAGAAGGCCGGCTACCTGACCCGCGACCCGCGGGCCAAGGAGCGCAAGAAGTACGGCCTCAAGAAGGCACGTAAGGCTCCCCAATACAGCAAGCGCTGATTCCGCTACCGGCTTCATGGCCAAGTACTTCGGCACCGATGGCGTGCGTGGAGTCGCCAACCGGGATATCGGCGCGCCGCTAGCCCTGGATTTGGCGGCGGCTGCTGCTCGCGTGCTGCGATCCGAGCAGGACAACCGCATCTGGGGCAGACCGACCGCGGTGGTCGGTCGCGATCCTCGTGCCAGCGGTGAGTTCCTCGATGCCGCGGTATGTGCCGGGCTCGCCAGTGCCGGCATCGACGTGCTGCGAGTTGGGGTGCTACCTACGCCAGCCGTGGCCTACCTCACAGGCGAGTTGCACGCCGACTTTGGCGTCATGTTGTCCGCCTCGCACAATGCCATGCCGGACAACGGCATCAAGTTCTTCGCGGCCGGCGGGCACAAGCTTGCCGACGAGGTCGAGGAGCAGATCGAAGCGGCCCTCGATCAGCCCTGGGAACCGCCGGTGGGCGCCGACGTTGGTCGAATCCGTGACTTCCCGGGGCCGACCGAACGCTACGTCGAGCACCTCATGTCGGCGCTACCCAACCGCTTGGACGGCCTGAAGTTGGTGGTCGACTGTGCGAATGGCGCGGCCTCCCTCGCCGCGCCAGACGCGTACCGGCGCGCAGGTGCCGAGGTCATCGAGATCCACTCGGCACCCGACGGCCTCAACATCAATGAGAAGTGCGGATCAACCCATATGGGCGACCTCGTGGCGGAGGTCGTATCCGCCGGGGCCGATCTGGGTCTCGGCCACGACGGTGACGCGGACCGATGCCTCGCCGTTGATGCCTCAGGCGCGTTGGTTGACGGCGACCAGATCCTGGCCATCATTGCCCTGGCTATGAGCGAAGCTGGCACGTTGCACCGGGACACGGTAGTCAGCACGGTCATGGCTAATTTGGGTTTCAAGATTGCGATGCGGGAAGCAGACATCACCGTCGAAGAGACAGCCGTGGGTGACCGCTATGTCCTCGAACGGATGCGCGGTGGTGGCTTCACTCTCGGGGGCGAACAGAGCGGACACGTGGTGATGTCGGCGTACGCGACCACCGGCGATGGAGTCCTCACGGGATTGATGCTCGGTGCTCGGATGAAGGCGACCGGCAAGTCGTTGGCCGAACTCGCATCCGTTGTTCATCAGCTGCCACAGGTCCTTATCAATGTCGATGGGGTCGATCGCGACGCGGTCACGACGAACGACGAGCTCCGACAAGCGGTTGCCCAGGAGTCGGAACTGCTCGGCGATACCGGCCGGGTCTTGTTGCGCCCGTCGGGCACCGAACCGTTGGTCCGGGTCATGGTGGAGGCACCCACGCAGGACATCGCGGATACGGTGGCGGCGCGCCTGGCCGAAGTGGTTCGTAGAACCATCCCCCTAGACAGCGCTGTTTGAGGGGCGCGAGGGGGTACTGCGTGCAGACTGAACCAATAGGCTGTCGCTCATGTGCGGAATCGTGGGTTACGTCGGGCAGCGGCAAGCGCTCGACGTAGTGGTTGAGGGTTTGCGTCGACTTGAGTACCGGGGCTACGACTCCGCTGGAATCGCGGTGATCGCCGATGGCCAGTTGGATTCACGAAAGCGCGCTGGCAAGCTGGCGAATCTGGAGCAGTTGCTCGTTGAAGACCCACTCCCCGCCAGCCACACGGGGATCGGTCACACACGTTGGGCCACGCACGGTGCGCCCAGCGACGCGAACGCCCACCCTCACATCAGCGCAGACGGCCGCACCGCGATCATCCACAACGGCATCATCGAGAACTTCGCTGAACTTGGTGATGAGCTGCGCACAGGCGGGGTGCAACTGCTCAGCGAGACCGATTCGGAAGTGGTTGCCCACCTCGTCGCGCAGGAGATGGCGCGCAACCCCGATGACTTGGCTGACGCGGTGCGCAAGGTGTGCCAGCGACTGACTGGCGCGTTCACACTCGTCGTGATTCACGCCGACTTTCCAGACCAGGTGGTCGGCGCCCGACGCAACAGCCCGCTGGTCGTTGGCGTAGGCGACGGTGAGAACTTCCTCGCCTCCGATGTGTCAGCGTTCATCGCGCACACCAAAGAGGCCATTGAGCTCGGGCAGGATCAAGTCGTCCTGCTCACCGCCGACGAGGTTGTTGTCACTGACTTCGACGGCGCCCCCGCCCAGGTGACGCCCTTCACCGTCACGTGGGATGCGTCGGCGGCGGAGAAAGGTGGCTATGACCTCTTCATGCTCAAGGAGATTGCCGAGCAGCCCAAAGCGGTCTCGGACACTCTGCTCGGCCGGATCGGCGACGACGGTCAACTGCGACTCGACGCGATGGACCTGTCAGATCGGGATCTGCGCGAGCTGACCAACATTGTCATCATCGCGTGTGGCACGGCCTATCACTCGGGGATGATCGCCAAGTACGCGATTGAGCACTGGACCCGGATTCACTGTGAGGTCGAACTCGCCAGCGAGTTCCGGTACCGCGATCCCATCCTCGATCCGCGAACCCT
>JAGNDY010000138.1 GCA_018003655.1 Candidatus Nanopelagicales bacterium | reverse complement strand
CGGTGTGCGAACGGATACTGGGCCTACGCGAGGCCGGAACTGCGCTCAAGGAGCAAGCGGTATTGGTCAGGGCGGCGCATCACAGTTCGCGACTTGAACTGGAATTGAGCCGACGCGCCATTCCGTTCGTCAAGTACGGGGGCTTGCGCTATCTCGAGTCCGCCCATGTGAAGGATTTACTTGCCGCATTCCGCCTGGCTGATAACCACCGAGATGAGTTGGCCTGGTTTCGGCTGCTGCAGCTGCTGCCGGGCGTAGGTCCGGCGACCTCGAGGCGCGTGCTCACCGAGCTTGGCCTGCACCTGACGGCCGATGCGGCAGCGGTCGAGGACGACGACGTTCTGCTGCGCTGGCCATTGGCACGTCAGCGGCTGTCCCCCGCGGCTCAGTTGGTTGCCGATGATCTGGTGCAAGCGGTCGGACGGCGTGAGAACGAGGCCGTCACCGGCCATGCTCAGCGGATTCACGCAGCGGTGTCACCCCTGGTAGAAGCCAACTACGACGATGCCGACGCGCGACTCACCGATTTGATCGCCCTGCTGGACATGACGAAGTCCGTCACCCGCTTGTCCGAGATCGCCGCCGAGAATGCACTTGAACCGCCGACTTCCACCGGCGACCTCGCGGGCCCGCCCGTCATCGACGAAGACTGGCTGGTCATCTCGACGGTCCATTCCGCGAAGGGCTTGGAATGGGACGCCGTGCATCTCATTCATGCTGCCGACGGCAACTTTCCGTCGGACATGGCACTGGGCTCCGCCGAGGGACTTGAAGAGGAGCGCCGACTGTTCTACGTCGCGGCCACCAGAGCACGGGAGTACCTGGACGTGTACGTGCCACTTCGCTACCACCACCGTCCAAGCGCCCATGACGACCGGCACTCGTGGGCGCAACCATCACGATTCCTCGCCGCACCCACCCGTGACACGTTTGAGACGGTCGAGTATCTGCGGCCGACCGACCTGGGAGCCATCGATTGGCCGGTTGTTGACACTGGTTCGTTGGTCGACTCCGCACTGGTATCTCTCTGGCAGTAGCCAGCTGAACGTGCGATCGGGTGTGCGATGAGCATCGCTAGGGTTGGTTTATGCCAGAGGGCGACACAGTGTGGAGAACCGCTCGGGCACTCGACCGAGCGTTAGCGGGTGCGAACATCGCGAAAGCTGATCTGCGAGTTCCTGCCCATGCAACGGCGGATCTCGCTGAAATGACGGTTGTCTCGGTGAGTCCGCGTGGCAAGCACCTGCTGATGGCTGTCGCCAGCCCGGCGAGCGCGCGTGCTGACGGTGCATCGGAACTGGTATTCCACACGACCCTCGGTATGGACGGCAAGTGGCGCATCTATCGTCACGGCGAGGTATGGCGGGGAGGACCTGGGCACGCGATCAGAGCAGTTGTCGAGGTTCAGCGCCACGTCGCGGTCGGCTACTGGCTCCCGACTGTCGAGCTGTTCAAGTCGGCCGAAGCGGCTGCGCGGCTGGCGCACCTGGGGCCAGATCTGCTTGGTGACGACTGGGATAGTGCTGAGGCGCTTCGTCGGATGACGCGCTATGGAGATCGGCCGATCGGCGAGGTACTGCTTGACCAACGCTGCCTGGCCGGTATCGGGAATGTCTACAAGAGCGAGATCTGCTTCTTGCAGAACGTGGCGCCGCAGACGGCCGTCGGGAAGGTGCCGGATCTGCCGTCGGTGATCTTGCGCGCCCACCAATTGCTGAACCTGAACAAGGCCAGGGCGAATCGGGTAACCACTGGCGACAGTCGTCGGCCGCTGTGGGTCTATGGCCGAGCACGGATGCCATGTCGTCGCTGCGGAACGTCAATCAGAGTCTCGCAAGAGGGCCACGATGGTCGGCAGCGGTGGACGTGGTGGTGTCCACGGTGCCAGCCAGCGGTCGACTAGTTGGCAGGTTGTTCCGTAGTCCGCAGATCACACCATCGGTTGCCCCGACGTCCGGCCACTGGCCGCGACCGTGCGCGCCGCATGGACACTGGCACGGTTGAGGACTAGTTTTCCTGCAGGGTGTTTTGCCGTGGCCGACCAGTCGGCCGAACCGAGGAGGAATTCTGTCCGGGATAACACGGCGCGCTTTTCTCGCGTCAACCACTGCGTTGGCGGCTGCGTTCGCCATTCCTCGTGAGGCGCTGGGCGCCGTCCTAGCCGAGCCGCTGAAACCAGCGGACGTGCCAACGACGCTGCAGCAGACGATCCGGCACAGCTCACAGTCCTACAAGAAGTACCGCACGCTCGTCGCGGCGCCGGGCGAGCCGTACGTTGCCCGCCTCGATGTGCTCAAGCGCAACGCGAATCCAGCTCGAACCGGTCGACGGCGGTCACTGCTCTATTTGGGTCACCTCACCGACTTGCACATGATTGACGCCCAGTCGCCCGCTCGACTTGAACCGATGGCGGGGATGTCCCAGAGCCTGTGGGCCGGTGTGGTTCGGCCGCAGGACACGATGCAGACCCACACTCTGACCGCCATGACGAATGCGATGAACGCCGCTAAGTACAGCCCCGTGACCGGCGCCCCGATGACTGCGGCGGTCAATACGGGCGATAGCGCCGATGAATTGTCCAACTTGGAACTGCGCTGGTACATCGACCTGCTCGACGGCGCCACTTTGACTCCCAACTCGGGCAAACAGGGCGTCTACGAGGGCGTTCAGGTCTGGAAGGACACTCCCTACGCCTGGCATCCGGAAGACCCGTCCAAGGACGATTTCGGTGCTTACGGTTTTCCCACCCTGCCGGGAATGTTGGAGGCCGCGGTCAGCAAGTCCGTCTCCTCACCCGGGCTGGCGGCACCTTGGTTCGCGGTCTTCGGCAACCACGACACCTTGCTCAACGGCGTCATCCCGGTCGATTCTGGATTGCGCAAACTGGCCACCGGCGACCGCAAGGCGGCTCAGTGGGGCACACTTACTGACACCTATTTGCGCGGGATGGCTACCGATTCCAGTTCGTTCACTCGACTCACCAATCAAATTTGGACGCAGTTGGGAATGACCAAGGGCATGGAGACGGTCTCCCCCGATGGTCAGCGCAAGTTGCTCGATGGCTTGGAGTTCATGGCGGCGCATCTACAGTCAACGCCCGCCCCGGGGCCGGTCGGTCACGGCTTCACCCAAGACAACATGACCTCCGGCAAGACCTATTGGACATCAGATCTCAACGAGAACTTCCGGCTGTTCGGACTGGATACCTGCAACCAGACAGCTGGGCCAGACGGTGCTGTGCCGCAAGATCAATTCGATTGGCTAAAGGACCAACTCGAGCAGGCTCAAGCGCAGAAGAAGATGGCCATCATCCTCAGCCACCACAACAGCTCCACGCTGGAGAACGGCGCTGAGCCGGTCATTGGCGGTCAGCCCCTGATCCACGCCGACGAGTTCATTTCCATGTTGCAGCAGTACCCCTGCATGGTGGCGTGGCTCAACGGTCACACCCACATCAACACAATCACCGCGCACCCCAAATCCGGGGGCGGAGGATTCTGGGAGATTACGTCGGCGTCCTGCGTCGATTACCCGCAGCAGCAGCAACTCGTTGAGTTTGTCGACAACCAAGACGGGACGATGTCGATCTTCACGACTGCCCTCGATCACATGTCACCAGCGGTGTGGAGCAAGGGAGACTACTCGCAGACCGGACTCGCATCGCTGAGTCGACAACTGTCTGCCAACGACTGGATCGCCAACCCACCGATGCGGGTCGGTTCGCCGCTCGATCGCAACACCGAGTTGTTACTTGATGCCCCGTTCCCGCTGTCCGCGATCACCGACGGCCAGTTGGCCA
>JAGNDY010000137.1 GCA_018003655.1 Candidatus Nanopelagicales bacterium | reverse complement strand
ACCAGGTCCGGGCCCCGGGTGGCCAACAGTTCGGTCACCGCGGGACCAGGAATCGGCAGTGACCCGTGCTCGGCGTTAATGCGGCCGAACCCAACCGTGATGGGCGAGCAGAAGACCCTGTGCGCAGCGAACTCCGACATCGCCGTGACGACGCCGACGATGTCGGCCAAACAGTCCAGCGCACCGACCTCGTGGAAGTGAACGTCGTCGACGGGGATGCCGTGCACCCGTGCCTCAGCCTCCGCGAGGCGACCGAAGACCGCGAGCGCCTCGGCTCGGATATCGGAGTCAAGTCGGGAACCGTGCAGCACGTCGCGGAGCTGCGCCCAGTTGCGCCGGTTGGAGGTCTCGGCGACGTCGACGATTGCGCGGGTGGCTCGCATCCCCGCGCGCGTAACTGATTCGGTCCGAACCGCGACCGCCTCGGGCAGCCCAAGCGCGGCGATTGACGCGTTGACCCGCTGCACGCTGGCGCCGGCGTCGAGCAGTGCTCCGAGCAGCATGTCCCCGGCGGCCCCCGCCGAGGCATCGATCCACACCTGTGGCACCGGTTCACCCACCGGCCAGTCGGCGACCGACCTGATCGGATCGCGGTGCGACCCGAGTCCGACGGTGCCCGCGTCCGGCCCGGGGTCGGCGGGGGCTTCCCCAGATCCGGTGCGTGGGTCAGGGACCTGAGTCGTCACGCGTGGGCCTCGCGGGTGCGGGCGATGCGCGCTGCGGCGACTCCCGCGCCGTAGCCGTTGTCGATGTTGACGACCAGCACGCCAGGCGCGCACGCGTTCAGCATCGTCAACAACGCTGCCAGGCCGTCAAAGGCGGCGCCATAGCCCACGCTCGTGGGCACCGCGATCACGGTCGAGCCCACCAATCCGCCGACCACGCTCGGCAGCGCGCCATCCATTCCGGCGCACACGATGATGACGTCGGCGGCCTCGAGTTGGTCGCGCACGGACATCACCCGGTGGATCCCGGCGACCCCCACGTCCGAGATCCGCGTAACGCCGGCGCCGTGGACTGCAGCCGTGACGGCGGCCTCGGCCGCGACCGGACCATCGCTGGTGCCAGCACTGACCACGACGACCGAACCCTTCGACGGCGGCGCCGGTCCGAGGACTGCTGTGCGCGCGACCGGGTCGAGGTCGATGGCCGGGCCGAACTGTTCGCGCAGATGGTCGAGTGCGTGGGCGTCAACCCGGGTCGCAAGCACCGCCCGGTCCGGGTGGGCCGCCTGCAATCCCGCCAGCGCGACGGCAATCTCCACGGGGGTCTTGCCCGCGCCGAACACGGTCTCCGGGTCGCCGGTCCGGCCGTGTCGTTCAGTATCCAGCCACACCCCTGAGACCCTAAACCCCGCGCGTCGTCTGCGGCCGGGTGAGCGCGGCTCGGGGCGATCGCCTGGGCGGGCAGACCCGCAGGCTTTCTTGGCCGGTTACGACCTCAGCAAACGTCATCCCGGCGAGTATCGCTGCTCGGCTAAGGTTGCGGCCGTGTCCAACACCAACTCGATCGCCCTCATCGGTGTGGCGATCGTTGCTGTGTTGGTGGCCGTGATCGCCACAGTGATAGCGGTGAAGGCGCTGCGAACCGCCCGCGCGGCGAGCCGGGACTACCGGCGGATCGCCCAGGCCGATGTGGACGTGGTCGACGTCCTGCTCGACCGGATCTCGAGCGTCGACGCTGCCACCAAGACCGTTGAGGAACTTGCGGTGTTGGTGCAGGCAACCCGTGACGATGTCGCGCATTCACTGCGCCACGTCGCCGTGGTCAAGTACGACGCGTTCCGGGACTTGGCCGGGCGGCTGTCCTTCAGTGCGGCGGTCCTCGACGACGTTGGCGATGGCGTGATCTTGACCAGCTTGCACGGCCGAAGCCAGACGCAGTTCATCGCCAAGGGAGTCACCGCCGGTGACGCCGCCGGACTTAGCCCGGAGGAGAAACAAGCTGTGGGATACGCGCTCAAGGGAGTCGACCAATGACCGAACAGACCGTTGGATACCTAGGCCCGCGCGGCACCTTCACTGAGGCGGCGCTGCGGGCGATGCCCTCGGCTCGCGACTCGGTGGCCGAGCCGTTCCCGTCGGTCGAGGCCGTGCTGGAGGCGGTTCGTTCCGGGGAAATGTCCGCTGGCGTGGTCCCGATCGAAAACTCGCTGGAAGGTCCGGTCACCACCACGCTGGACTCCCTGGCCCGCGCGGACGCACCGCTGGCGATCGTCGAGGAGTGGGCGCTGCCGGTCAGGTTCGCGCTCTTGGTTCGATCCGGGGTGAGCTTGGCCGACATCAAGCAGGTGGCCAGCATTCCGATCGCAGCCGCCCAGTGCCGGCAGTGGTTGGCTGCGCATCTACCCGACGCTCATGTGCTCGCGGCGCTTTCGACCGCCAGCGCCGCGCAGCGGCTGGCCCAAGAAGACCCGCCGCCCTATGACGCCGCGATCAGCCCGATCATCGCCGCCGAGCACTACGGGCTCGAGGTGCTGGAAGAGAGCATCGGTGACAACCCGGATGCGTCTACCAGATTTGTGTTGGTTCGCAAACCAGGTGAGCCCGCCCCACCGACCGGTGCCGACAAGACCACGCTGGTGCTGTTCATGCGGGAGGACCACCCCGGCGCGTTGTTGGAGATCCTCACCGAGTTTGCGGTTCGTGGGGTGAACCTGACCCGAATCGAGTCCCGTCCCACCCGCAGGCAGCTCGGCGACTATTACTTCTCCGTCGATTGCGAGGGTCACGTCGCCGATGCTCGGGTGGGCGAGGCGTTGAAGGGTCTCCAGCGAGTCTGCGCCGACATTCGGTTCCTCGGGTCGTACCCGCGCCACGACGGCAAGGCCGCCCACATGCGGTTGGGTACGACGGATGCCGACTTCGCTGCCGCCGCACAGTGGCTGGCCAAGGTCCGCGGAGAGGCCGGTGCGTAGCGCCTCCGCGGACCTTGGCGGGTAGCCGGGGATCCAGTTAGCCCTGGATCAGGCGGCCGGCCGAGTGGTAGCGCGGACGCCAGTACCCGCCGTTGATGCCCTCAATCTGGACATCGGAACGAGGGTTGTTCGCGCCGATCATCTTGCCGCCGCCGATGTACATCGAGACGTGCTGGCGAGCGCCCGGACCCCAGAAGAGCAGGTCGCCGCGCTTGAGGTGGCGCTTGGACACCCGCTTGGCACGGTGCATCTGTGCTGCCGAGTAGTGGGGCAGGTTGATCTTGGCAACCTTGCGGTAGATGAGTTTGGTGAAGCCGGAGCAATCGAACGCGTTGCTGCGAGAGGCACCAGCGACGTACTGCCCTGTCCTCTTCTTCTTCTTGGCGAACTTGACCAACGCGGCCCGCTTGTGAACGGCACGACGGTGCTTGACCTGCGCACGCGTCATGTTCTTTGCCGGTGCGGCGGCGGATACAGCGGCGGGAGCACCGGCAGGTGCAGCCTCGGCCGACTCAGTCGCGACCACGAGGGGGACCAGCAGTGCTACGGACGTTGCCGCTGCGACACGTGCGGCATTGCGACGCGTGGATACGCGCATAGTGATGACTCCTTGCGTGATTGGTTTGCTGAGGTAAGGCGTGACCGGGTGACTGCCGATCGACCTGTAGCCGACCTGTGCGCCGCGACTCCCACGTCGTGAGGGAGCAACTGAATCGCACTGCCTTGGAACTCAGTCCCGGGGCTGTGGCCTTGCTAGACCGACCCAGCGGGTTCGTTCGAGTTGCTGTTCGTTCGAGTTGCATGGTTCATCCGAGACCGCGACTGCGGCGTCGGTTATTGACGACTCAATCAACGTAGCACCGGTTCAGGCACACCTAGGTGGGTGCTTTGTGCCTGTGGATTACTTTCTGTAACGCTGTTTTGTGGGT
>JAGNDY010000136.1 GCA_018003655.1 Candidatus Nanopelagicales bacterium | reverse complement strand
CTCTGGCACGCCCCACACAGCGCGCGAATGGTGTCGGTCTCGAACGCCCGCCCGCAGCGTTGGCAGATCAGCGTGAGGGGGTAGCTGTTCGCCAGGTGGTGCCACTGGAGGTCGAGGAGGGGTGCCCTGCACCTCACCCACCGGCCACTCGTCGTCAGCGACATGCGCAGCGGCACCGGACAGTTCGGCGGCCGCCTGGGCGAGCCAATCGAGCTGCGTCGGCTCGACGTGACCGGCGGCGATGTTGCGTGCGAGCCGGCGTGTTTCCTCGGCGACCAGCTCGGCGGTCCAGTTCTTCGACCACGGTTTACCTCGGTCCCAACTTGGTCCTTCGGGCCAGACGTCGCCGCTGTGTAGGCAGTCGAAACCCACCCAGCCGCTCGGGCCGCCGCCGTAGGTGAGCCCGCCGTGAACATCGACACCGAAGGAGTCGTAGTCCAAGCCGTGCCAGTGGTGCCCCTCGGGGATCTTGACGTAGCCGTTAACCGCGCCATAGAGCGGTGCTCGACAGGTGACCCACGAGATGCCTTGCTCGACACCATGATCCACGACCTGCATCCGCGGGGTCGGGCGGTCGATGCCGCTCACCGCAGCTGCTCGGTCTTCGTCTTACCGCTGCGGTACTCCACCCGCAGCGCGACGGTCTGCACGGCGCCGGTGAGCACCACGGGCCCGAACAGCCGCCGCGCCACCTTCTCGGCGTCCTCGACGTTCTCGTAACCCTGGTTGCTGTTCAGCAGCGCGTTGCCGTTGTCGTCGGATACGTAGATGTCGTATCGATCGTCCTGGCGCGGCTTGATGTCGACGCGGATCATTCGGTCACCCCAGAGAACTCGGGCCGATCAACCTCGGCGTCAGCACCCTCCTGCTCGGCGTCGGACTCCCGGTCCTCGTCCTCGTCGAACAACCCCGGCTGCTCCTGCTCGGCGTCGGGCGGCTCGGGCTGACCCTGTTTGATGCACCACTGGATCTGGAGCTTTCGACCGTGGCGCAGCTCGCCGTCAGTGCGCTCACTGGTCGACGCACCAACACACCGGGCGCGGATGACGTAGATCCCCACCTCGTCGATCTCCGGTGGCGCCTCCATGCCGCTGGGTGTGGTGCCGAACGCGAGGTAGGCCGGCGGAGTGGGCAGGTCGAGCAGGTCGTCGGGGATGGCGTCGAGCGCATTCGTGGACGGGTGGTCGTGTGCCTGCGTGGTATCGATTCCCATGGGTCAGCCCTCGATCCGCGCGAGAGCGTTGTCGACGGCGGTCACGTCGATGTCAGGACCGGTGTCCAGCCCGGCCAGTTCCCGCCAGTGCTCAATAGCCCAGCGGGTGAAGCTGATTCGGGCATCGGCATCGGCATAGGCATCGGCATAGGCAGCGGCAGCGGCATAGGCAGCGGCAGCGGCAGCGGCCTCGGCATAGGCAGCGGCATCGGCATCGGCATAGGCATAGGCAGCGGCAGCGGCATAGGCATAGGCAGCGGCAGCGGCATAGGCATAGGCATAGGCAGCGGCAGCGCTCTTTGCCTTCTGGGCCTGATCTCGGGCCGCTCGCCACTCGGTAACGGTGACCCGTTCGCCGCGCGATTCCCGCATGTACAGCTCGGCTATGTGAATCGCCGCGTCGTGGACATCCACCCGCCGGGCTATGTGAATCGCCGCGTCGTGGACATCCACCCGCCGGACCTTGGTGACGATGCCCATCTCGGGATGCACCAGTAGGTCGGCCAGCCAGCGCCAGACAATCTCGCGTGGAGTGTCCGCAGTGCCGACGGTGAGCCAGCCGAGATCCAGCACGATGATGGAGTTCTCGGGCGAGAGGAACCCGTCAACGCCGGCCAGTTCGTCGTTGAGCGACTGGACCATTCGAGCCAGCGGTTGCGCCGAGCACTCGGGGTAGTCGGTGATCTTCGCGTCACCGTTGATGTAGCTGATGACGTTCATGGCACACCCCTTGCCGCTGCCGGGCTGGTGCGATCCTTGCGCCAGGCGTAGCGGGTGGGTGATGCGATCGAGGTCGAGCGACATGATGTGTTCCTTTCGGGCGGTTGGTTATTCGGCGGGTTGGGCGTCGAGGGTGGGTTGATCGGCGCCGGCGTTCTCGATCTCGGCCTTACGCGCGGTCACCGCGGCCATCAGTGACGCGCGATGGCTTCCGAGTTCGACCGACTTGAGCTGTTCATAGAGCGCCTTGAGGTCGTCGAGCGTTTCGACCAAGGCGATCTGGTTCTCGTACTCGTTCACTTCGTCGTCGGAGATCGCGGCCGGGGCGTCGGGCAATGGGTCGACGGTGTGACTCGCCCGCCTACCCCTGGTAGCCGTGAGCTTGACGGTCAGCGGCTTGCCGCCGGGGAGGTCGCTCAGGTGCGAGATGCGAATCCCGCCAACGGCATCCGATCCAAAGCGGACCGATTCATCGCGGTACAGCGTCACCCGGCGGCCGGTCCATTGAGCAGCCTCGTCGCCCCAGGCCGCGATGAGTAGCCGCAGCATCGTCAACGGTGGGCGCCAGGACCGGCCCTCGCCCTCGACGAGCTCGATGTCGTACTTCTGCTCGGCGGTCCCGACCTTGACGCCCGCGATTGTGAATGTCCGCGGGCCACCAATGAAGTCGTCGGCGTTCCATTGATCCGAGCGTGGCTCGGCAGTGATCTTCACAGCTTCAGCTCCAGTTCCTCGTCATCGAATGCGTATGGCGGCAGGCCGATCTCGACCGCTTCATCGACGTAGCTCGGCCAGATGCCCGTCTCCATGCAGCGCGCATAGGTGTCGATCGCGGCCCGGTTGAGCCGGTCCCCCTCGGCCAGCGCCTCGTCGTCGTAGCGGATGACCGAGACGAGATACGGCGGCTCCTTCTCGACGGCCACGAACACGAAGTCGGGATCGCTGGATACGCCGGTCTCAATGAGCAGCCGCCGGTACCACGCGGCCTGGAGGTGGTATCCGAACTTCCAGAACGGGCGCACCAACTCGGTCGGGTTGGCTGTCACGCTCGTCTTGAGATCGACACATGTCAGCCGATCGCCGATGAGCGTCAGCCAGTCGGCCCGGCCCCGAAGGCGAATGCCCGACTGTGGCTCGGTCCAGTACATCGACTTCTCGGCGTGGCCGCGCTTGAACAACTCGCCGGCTTCGGGATGATTGCGCACCGCATCGGCCATCGCCCTGGCCTTGGTGAAGTCATCGACATGGATCGGAATCTTGCCCAGCGCGCGGGCGTCTGCGTCGGCGGCTTTCCATGCGGTCGTGGCGGTCGGGCTGTCGGCAATGGTGCCGTCCCTCTTGAGCCCGTGGATCGCCGGCTCCAGCACGGCGTAGTCAGATCCAGCGCCGAGAGTGAGGGTGTGGACGACGCTGCCGAAGTCGAAGTGCGGCTTGGGCTCTGGCGGGTTGTCCATCCGCTGCCGGAACTTGGCCGGACAACTCGGCGGCAGCAGCAGCTTAGCGCCGCTGCACGACAGGCTGCCCCGGTCCCGGTGATAGGTGTTCTCTTCGACCGTGAACAGGCCATCCTCGGTAGGTACCTCGGTGCGCGCCGGGATGCGCTCGGGAAGGCTCACAGGTCTGCCGCCGATACCGTCTCGCCGCAATTCAGGCAGATCCCGCCGCCGCGATGGTTACTCGCCCAGTCGTGCGCATTGGGCGCACACGGGCCGGTAGCGAATCGTGCTGCGTCCCTTGCCTCTTCGACCTCGAAGGCGTAGGGCGACTCGACGGGGTACCTCACGCCGACACCGCCATCGGCAGTTCGGTGACCCACGCGAAAATGTCCTCGCGCCGCCGGTCAACGGGTATCCCCGCCAGCGCCACCATCGCTGTCCGCAGTAGCTCCTCACGTGGCAACGCTTCGAGGTAGGCCCGCACACCGGCCGGGTCGCAGTCGCGCATCTGCCATGCAAGGTCAGCCACCACCTTGGAGCGGTG
>JAGNDY010000135.1 GCA_018003655.1 Candidatus Nanopelagicales bacterium | reverse complement strand
GCTCGTAGTCGCCGGCATTGAAGATCTCGAGGTTGAACTCATCCGGGGCCTTGGCCGACCAGAGGCGCAGCGTGTTGACCGCACCATCGCCGTACCCGGGCACCAGATAGTTGTAGGGCACAGCATTGACGAAGCGGTCCGGCGTCCACGTGCTGCGGGCGACGCCCTGGTCATCGACCCGGTGCTCGACGTGACCTCCGAAACCGATCTCCTGGGTCATTTCCGGGTGAGCAAACTCCCACGGATTCCCCATTGCCAGCCAGGTGTCGGGCACCTCGACCTGGCGACCGTCAACGAACGTCTGCCGGAAGATGCCGTATTCGTAGCGAATCCCGTACCCGATCGCGGGAATCCGCATGGTTGCCAGCGAATCGATGTAGCACGCCGCCAGGCGACCGAGACCGCCGTTGCCGAGTCCCGGTTCGGGTTCAGCGGCCGCGAGCACATCCAGGTCCAGGCCGAGCGTGGACAACCCCTCGCGCACCACGTCCTGCAGTCCCCGTGCGACCAGCGCGTTGATCAGTTGCGGCCCGAGCAGATACTCCGCCGACAGGTAGGCGACGGCCTTGGGAGCCTCATCGATGTCCCGGGACAGCCTGGTCAGCCAGTCGTCCATCAAATAGCGGCGCGTCAGGCGCGCGAGAGCCTGGTACTGGTCATTGACCGTTGCCCGACGCAGGTCGATGCCCTGGCCGTGCCACAACTGCTCCAGAAAACCCTGCGCGATCTGCTCAGGCGATGGTGCGGCCTTGGTTACGTGCTGGTCTGCCAGTGTCACGGCGCTACGCCCTCGCTTGGTTTCGGTCAGGAATTGGCAAGTCTGCCGCAAAAGTGTCGGTCGTGTTCACTTCCACCACTCTTGCACTCCAGGGTGATCCGACGCGGCAGCCAGAAACCGCGACGTTGTGAGGGCCGCCGATTCTGTGCGGGTCAGAGGATGAGCAGCATTCGGGTGTTGCCCAGCGTGTTGGGTTTGACCCGCTCGAGGTCGAGGAACTCGGCAACACCCTCGTCGTAGGACTTCTTGAGTTGCTCGAAAACCTCATGGGTGACCGGCGTCCCGTCGATTTCGGAGAATCCGAATCGTTGAAAGAACTCAACCTCGAAGGTCAGCACGAATACCCGCTTGACGCCAATGTCGTTGGCCCGAGCGAGCAGGGCGCACAGCATTGCCGACCCGACGCCCTTGCCCAATGAATCCGGGGCGACCGCCAGCGTGCGGACCTCGGCCAAGTCCTCCCACATCACATGTAGGGCGCCGCATCCGACCACGCGACCATCAATGTCGGCCACCAGAAACTCAGGCACGTCTTCGTAAAGGGCTACGGTCGCTTTGCTCAACAACCTGCGATCGGGCGAGAACGTATCCACCAGGCGCCGAATGGTTGCCACGTCAGTCGTGCGGGCGGGGCGGATCACCACCTGGCCAAGCCGCGAATCGACGAGTGAATCAGGCATTCTTCTCAAACACCAGTCGCAAACCGATGAGAGTCAGGAATGGCTCGTGGTCAGTGATCGTGCTGGCTTCATCGAGCACCACTTTGGACAACCCACCGGTGGCAACCACGGCCGTCACCTCGCCACCGAGTTCCTCGATGATCCGGCTGACCACACCGTCAACCTGACCGGCAAATCCGTACACCGACCCGGATTGCAGCGACTCCACGGTGTTCTTGCCGATGACCGAGCGCGGGCGTACGAGTTCGACTTTGCGAAGCTGCGCAGCGCGTTGGGCAAGAGCATCGACGGAGATCTCGATGCCGGCGGCCAGGGCGCCACCCAGGAACTCGCCTCGCTCGGAGATGACATCGAAGTTGGTCGACGTTCCGAAGTCGACCACGATGCACGGTCCGCCGTAGAGGTGAAAAGCGGCAAGCGTGTTCATGATCCGGTCGGTGCCCACCTCTTTCGGATTGTCGGTGTGTACCCCGACTCCGGTCTTGACTCCGGGTTCCACAACCACCGTCGGAACGCCTGAGTAGTAGCGCTCCAACATCCCTCGCATCTCGCGCAGCGCCGCTGGAACGGTGGAACACAACGCGACACCGGTGATCGGCGGGTCAGCTGCGAGTAGACCGCGGAACGTCAACGCGATCTCGTCGCCAGTGGACCGGGCATCGGTCTTGGTGCGGTAGGAACGCGCGAGTTCTTCGCCGTCGAACAGGCCGATGTCGGTGTTGGTGTTCCCGACGTCAATTGTGAGTAGCACGGCTCAATGATCCCCGATGCGCAGATGACTTTCGACTTGGCCTATACCGATCGCAGATCGGCGCCAATGTCCAGGCTGGGCGCCGAGTGGGTCAACGCCCCGACCGCTACGTAGTCGACGCCGGTGGCACCTACGGCGGCGGCATCGCTGAGCCGCAGCCCACCCGATGCCTCGAGTTTGGCGCGACCGCCGACGCGATTGACGGCCTCAGCCATCTGGTCGACCGTGAAGTTGTCGAGCAGGACGAGTTGGGCACCGGCGTCCACGACCTCATCGAGTTGATCCAACGAATCGACCTCGACCTCGACCGGAATGCCTGGGAACGCTGATCGAACCGCATCGAACGCTGCGGCGACGCCACCGGCAGCAACCACATGGTTGTCCTTGACCAACGCCGCATCGCAAAGTGACATCCGATGATTGACGCCCCCACCGCAACGCACCGCGTACTTCTCCAGCGATCGCAGCAACGGCATCGTCTTGCGGGTATCGCGGACCTGGGTGGGACCCTCGCCCAGAGCAGTCGCCCAGGCATGGGTCGCGGTCGCAACGCCGGACAGGTGCCCCAGCAGATTGAGGGCCGTCCGCTCAGCGGTCAACAGGTCACGCGTACTTCCAGTCGCGCTGAACACCACCGTCCCCGGACCAACGACCGAGCCGTCATCGACTCGGGTCTGGCAATCGATCGGCTCACCGGACTCGGCCACCACCTCGAAGACCAATCTGGCAACGGGAACACCGGCGACGACCCCATCGGCACGGCTGACCAGATCCAACACGCTGCGGTGTTCGGCGGGTATCGTCGCGACGGTCGTGACGTCCACGCCACCGGCCAAATCCTCGGCCACCGTGGCGCGAATCAACGCCTCAACCTCGTCAGGGTCGAGGCCGACTTGGGCCACCGCGAAGCGTGCGTCCTGCACAGTCATCGAATTCCTCCGGGTCTCATGGGTTTGCGGTGAGGGTGCGCACGAGTAGCCGCCTCACCGGTCATGCGCTTGCGCGATCACTGTGAAACCTCGCGGAACGTCACTGCGACCTCACCGTCGGGCTGGCGCGCCGACACGATCCGCACCCGCCAGCGGTCGTCGTCTACGTCGGGGAAGTCCTCCCGCCAGTGCGAACCGCGCGTCTCTTCCCGCAGTCCGGCCGCCCGGGCCAGCACGGCAGCTGTCATCGCGATGTTGGTCGTCTCCCACGCTTCGGTGAACGGTGAACCGTCGCCCTGTGCGATCACCTTGTCGATCGTGGTTGTTGCGGTACCGATCGACGTGGCGGTTCGCAGCACTCCGACCCCTTCCGTCATGGCCTGCTGGATGGTGGTCCGGTCGTCCGCTTCCGCCAGCAGGGTGGGGCCAGCGGGTTCCAACGGCTCGCGCCGATCGGGCAGCCCCGCGGACAGCGTCGAGCCGACCCGGTCGGCAAAGACCAACCCCTCCAGCAGACTGTTGCTGGCCAACCGATTCGCTCCGTGGACCCCAGTGCACGCGCACTCGCCAACCGCGAAGAGTCCCGGGATACTCGTCCGACCATTGAGGTCGGTGGCCAGCCCACCCGACGCGTAATGCTGTGCCGGTACAACCGGGATCGGCTCGGTGGTGGGATCAATTCCGTTGCGAAGGCAGGACTCCAGAATTGTGGGGAAGCGCCGCTGCCAAGTCGCGGCCGGAAACGCGGTGGCATCCAGCCACACATGTTCGGTCTCGGTCTCCCGCATC
>JAGNDY010000134.1 GCA_018003655.1 Candidatus Nanopelagicales bacterium | reverse complement strand
GTTATCTGTAGTCCGGTGGTCGGGCAGGGCTGTGATCTGCTGATTTGCGGTGTGGACGGTGTCCGCGACGTGCTCCTTGCGCTCGGTTGTCGGCCGGTCAGCAGGGATCGATTGTTATCGAATCGCGATGTCGGGCGGGTCGTTTGCGAGTGTCGTCGCGGGCTTGGCCGAGGGCATGAGCGAGTTGGTGGCGCAGACGCTGATTCTGTTCGGCGAGTTCCCGGTTGCGGCGAAGTGCGACGTCGAGGCGCTGGCGCAGCGAGTCTTCCGTGGCGCGTTGCCGAGCGGGCGGCGCCTGGTCGTGTTGCGGGCGGCGTAGCGCACGGATGCGGTTGATCTCGTCTTTGAGGTCGGGCTGGGTGTAGAGCCAGGACCGGGAGACACCTGCGTGCTCGGCCACGGCTTCGAAGCTGATCTTGGTTCCGGCGCGGTCGAGTTCGTGCAAGGCGGCGATGGCCTTTGCCCGGGTGAGCTCGTGACGCTGCTTGGCTGCGGTGACGATGTGAATGCTGTTGTCAGCTCGCATGTTCGGCTGCCTTCGGATCGGTAGGAGTGTCGAGCGAGGTGATGATGGCGTCGAGGTTGCCCAAGACCTGGCGGTTCATCTCGGCCAGCCGTTGGTGTCCGCGCGCTTCTGCCGCTGTGATCAGGTGGAGTGTCTGCTCGCGTTGGGTCCGATGTTGCGGCAGGAACTCCTGGGTGGTGAGGAACATGGGGCAGGTCAGGCAGGCGTTGGCGTGTGGGCAGCTCTGCTGGACGGGCAGACCGCAGTAGCCGTTGGGCAGGGCCTGGGTGGCGCGACCGAGGCGTTGTTTGGCCCAAGCGGCTTCGGCCAGCGGTCCGTCCGGGTCGAGGTTGACCTCACGGCCGTGGCTGTCGACTTTGCGGGCGGCTTCCCAGGCTCGGCGGACGGTGGTGTCGTGCAGGCGAGCGTAGTGGGCGGTCATCTGCGGTGAGTCGTGGTCGAGGATGCGGCGCACGACCTCTTGCGGAACGTCACGATTGATCAGGCGGGTGCCGAGCGTGTGGCGCCACTGGTGCGGCGTCAAATGCACTGGGTCGCTGTGCTCGTCGCGGATGTCGCAGACTGCTAGCCATCGGTGCAGCGCCTCGCGGTAGGTCGGGATCGCCAGCGGGATTTGCCCGTCGATGTTCTTGGTGGGGCGCGGGAACAGCAGCGCAGTGCCGTCGGGCCAGCGTTCGGAGACGAGTCGGCGCTGGTAGCCGATCATGTCGACGAGGTCTGGGGCTATCGGAACGAGGGCGTCCCGCTTCATCTTGTGGTTGAAGTAGCGCAGATAGGGTGCCCCGTTGGCGTCCGTAGTGACGCAGTCGCCGCGCAACCGCAGGGCGTCGGTGATCCGCAGCCCACAACGCATCAGGATGACGGTGATCAGTCGATAGACGGGGTTGTTGAACCGGTCGAGGTTGTCGCGGTGTTCGAGCTGGGTCATGACGTGTTCGGCCAACGCTCTGGGCAGGTGCTCGCCGCGCTTCGGGTGGTCCTCGGCGAAGAACATCGCCGTGGCGGGAAGTCCTGTTGCCCAACAATGTTGGCGGATCGCGGCAAAGAAACCATTGAGTAGGCCGATGTGGGCGCCCCGCCGCTGTGGGCTGTATTCCCGGTTCAGGTGGGCCAGGTAGCGTTCGAGCAGTTCCCGGTCGATTCGGCTGATGTCTTCGATGTCGACCTCGGCGAGAAACCGTCCGAATCGGGCGATGGCCAGCAGCGGGCGTCCACCGCCTGCTTCGAGGTTGAGTCCGCGTGACAGGCGCAGCCGGATCCATCGTTTGGCCGGCTCTCTCAGCCAGGGTTGTGGAATGCGGTCGAACCGCAGTGTGTAGTGGCCTTCATAGCCGAGCCGGTGCATCCGCCAGACGTCGCGCGGGTATTCGGCTTCCCAGCCGCCAGCCTCGGCCAAGTCCAGCACGGTGGAGTGGGCATAGAGCAGCAAGCCGCGAGATCTCGTGTCGTTGAGTAGCACGGCTGAGCGTTGCCGCCATTCGTCGGCGTCGAAGTCGAGGAGCGAGGTGGTGGCGGTGTCGATCAGTAGTCGGACCACCCTGGCGACAACGGTCGGCGTCAGCTTGCCGCGCCGGTCGTCGTGGCGTTGCTGCAGCACGTACTGCATCTCCAGTTTCAGCTGCGGGGTGAGCATCCCGAGCTGGATCGTCTCGTTTGCCGGTGTGTCGTTGGATTCGAATCTGGTCACGAACCCGTCGATATCGGTGCGGCCGTTGGCTTTCCAAGTGTTGGTATGGGAATGGCATAGCGGCGACTCGGCCTGCGGCCATAACGAGCAGTGCCGGATCCGGCAGGTCGCCCCGGGCCGCGGCTGTTTCACCGGCAGCGGATCACGTAACCACGAGGCCAGGTGCGGCCGCCCGGCGCGTTCCCACCGTTGCGCATGCAGCTGACACAATCCGCCGCGAGCCGACCCGTAACCGCAGCCGTCGACCCGACATGCCTGGTTGGGGCGATGTTTGCGCCAACGCGGATCGGTCGAGACAGTGAACTCTTCGAGGTCGGGGCGGCCCGCGTTGGCCCATCGCTGGTGGTGACCTTGACACAGACCATGGCCGCGGGCGCTGCGTCCGCAGTCGGTGACGCGGCAGGACCCTCCGCCGAATACGGCGTCGTCCGCGGCGAACTCCAATACGTCGCGGCGGAATTCGGAGCGAACACCGGCCATGAGCCGGCCCAGCAGGCCCAGCGTCGAGTTGGGATCCAGGGCGGTCACAGTTTGACCTGGGCCTTTCCGATGAACCAGCCCGCTTGCTCCATGGCCTTCCGGGCGTCCTCCACGTTCAGATGCCCATATGTCGCGGCGGTGACGGTGACATTGGCGTGGCCGAGCAGCTTGGCCACGACCTCCAAGCCGATCCCGTCGCGCAGCATCCTGGTCGCGGCGGTGTGACGCAGCCAATGCGGGTCGAAGTCGATGGCCGTGCGCCGGCGCAATCGGCGGACCAAGTCATAGACCGCGCCATAGGTCAACGGATGGCCGTGGGGCCGCCCCCAGATGTTGACGAAAACGTAGTCACTGTCGAGGTCACCGTATTCGGCATGAAGGTAATCGGCATACAACCGAATCAGTTCCGCGCTCACCGGAACGATCCGGGCCGTCAACGATTTGGCGCGGGCTCGGTTGTCGTTGTCACGCCGACAAACTGTGACCTGCCGTTCAGCGGCGGCAATGTCGCTGTGACGCAACCCCAGCGCCTCACCGATCCGCATCCCGGCGTCATAGAGCAGCGCCAATAGGAACCGATCCCGCAACCGATCGCACGCATCCAGCAGTGTCTGGACCTCGCCGGGGGTCAGCACCCGCGGCAGCTTCTTCGGCGCCTTCAACGACACCGTTCGCCGGGGGCTCGGCATGTGCTTGCTGATGTGGTGCAGAAACGGCTTCCAACCGCCTCTCGACCCACCGATCTGCCAGGTCGTCAGCAGCTCACCGACATCGATCCCGTCGCGGACGGCGTGCAGATAGAACGCCGCCAACGCCGACAGCTTCCGGTTCACCGTCGACTCGCCGCAGTGATGCTCCACCGAGGGCAGCACGGCGATCCCGCCCTGCCGCAGTGCCGTCGGCAGTCGCAGCCAGACGACGAACGCGCCGATATCCTCCAGGCTCACCGACTGCCAGTCCAGGCCGCGCCCGCCCAGGAATGTAAACCAGTCCTTCAGATCATGGGCGTACGCCTTGATTGTGTTCGGCGACCGCTCGATGTCGGTCAAATACTTCAGATACCGCTCCACCGGTGCCACCGGCACGTCGTCCTCACCGAGGACGGTGAACGATTCACGCGACGAGAGCGGTGAAACCACCTTCACAACAAGCACATCGACCCTCCAGGATCTGCTTCATGGACGGCTGGAGATAACCACATCCAGAACGCAGAACCGACCACTCTGAGCCTTCGTGGTCCACATAAAAGACACTCACCGCAGC
>JAGNDY010000133.1 GCA_018003655.1 Candidatus Nanopelagicales bacterium | reverse complement strand
CGATCGCCGCCCGCAGGTCAGGCGATCCGTGCGCTGGCGGGTATTGGTTGCCTGCCCCGTCGGCGATCGCGTTGATGGCGATCGCCTTGAGTTCGTCCGGTCCGTCTGAGTCGGGGAAACCCTGGCCGAGGTTGATCGCTGCCAACTTGGTTGCCAGCGCCGACATCTCGCCGAAGATGGTCGACTCGTACGGGCGCATCCTCGGAACTAACCGATCCTGGTGCGCAGCCACAGACCCACGGTAGTGCGACTGCCCGTCGGGGTGCGAATGTGTCTGCATGACGCAGCCACCCGCGACGCTGGACACTGTCGGCGAGGTCGCTCGCGAGCTTCTCGAGCCGACTGCCGCGGACTCGGATATCGATGGATTGCCACGCAGCCACCTGGCGGCCCTGACAGCGGCGGGCGCCTATCGTGCCGCCTTTCCGAAGGCCGTCGGTGGCACTGCCGAGTCGGCCCAAACGAATCGGCTGATCATCGAACGAATCGCAGGTTCATGCGGCACCACCTGGTTCTGCTTCGCCCAACACCGCTCACCCACGCTGGAACTGATCGCGAGCGACAACGATGCGATGCGTGATCGGTGGCTCGGTCCGCTCGTCGCCGGTAAAGCGTTGGCGAGCATCGCGTTTGCTCATCTGCGTCGGCCCAAGCAAAGCCTGAGGATGACGCGCGTGACCGACGGTTGGCGGTTGGACGGGACGTTGGACTGGGTCACTGGCTGGCCGATCACCGATGTGTGTCTGGTCCAGGGTCTTGCGACGCAGGAAGTCGGAGCCGGCACCGAGTTAAGCGGGGAACCGCAGGTGGTCAGTGTGCTCATTGAGCCACCGCAGCCCAATCCGGCGGTTGCCCCCGGGCTCGATGCGGGTCCGACGCTGCCGCTCGCAGCGATGGGTGGGACCCACTCGTGGCCGATCCGCTTCGATGGCTACTACGTGCCCGACGAGCAAGTCACCTCAATCCGCCCGCTGTCGGAATGGAAGCTGGCCAACGACCGGGTGGCGGCCAACGCCAACCCGGCGGTTTTCGGAATGGCGCAGGACAGCGTGGACACTTTGCGGGAGGTGGCTGACCACGGTGGCTCCGACGAGCTGCGTGAGGTGTCGGGCACCATCGGCGATCAGGTGTCGCGAGTCCGGGATCAGGCGTATGCCCTGGCCGACGCGGCAGCCGCGGACGACGACGTGGCCGACGCGTCCATACCCGAACGCACCCGGCTGCGCGCTGTTGCCCTGGACCTCAACCTGCGGGCCGGCACTGCGGTGATCGCGGCGCAGGGTGGAAGTTCGATGTTGCTGCACGCGAAGGCTCAGCGACGGGCACGCGAAGCCTTGTTCCTCTACGTGCAGGGCCAGACTCGTGAGCTTCGAAGTGAGTCATTGCGCATCGCAGCGACCGATGGTGTGATGGGCGAATGAGCATCGCGTTGGTCACAGGACCCACCTCCGGACTCGGTCGTCAATTTGCACTGCAGCTTGCCGACGCGGGACATGACCTCGTCCTCGTGTCGCGCGATGAGACCAGACTCAAGCAACTGGCTCGTGAGATTGAGATCGACAAGAAAGTCAGCTGTGAGGTCCTGCCAGCAAATCTCGCCGATATGGACGCATTGAGGACGGTTGAAGAACGCATCACCGATGACTCCCGCCCCATCGATTGGCTCGTCAATAATGCCGGGTTCGGGCTTGCGGAGCCGTTCCTCGCCTCCGACGTGGACGAGGAGCAGGACCTCATCAACGTGCTGGTCACTGCTCCGATGCGCCTGACCAAAGCGGCGTTGCCAGGCATGGTGGAACGCAACTCCGGCCGAGTCATCGTCGTTTCCAGCTTTGCCAGTTGGATTACTGCCGGTACGTATTCGGCTGCCAAGGCGTGGGCCACGGTGTTCGTCGAAGGGCTGGATCTGGAACTCGGGGACACCGATGTCAATGTGACCGCCCTGTGCCCCGGCTTCGTTCGGACCGAATTCCACGAACGGGCTGCCCTCGATGTCTCCCAGATCCCGCGGCAACTCTGGCTCGATGCCGAAGATGTCGTCAACACCGCTCTCAAAGACGTCGAGCGAGGCCGAGTTCTAAGCGTGCCCGGATTGCAGTACCAAGCCATGGCCCCGATGATCCGCATCTCGCCGCGTTCGCTGGTGCGGCGCATGTCCGCGATGGGGTCGTCAATGGGTTCTGACCGACCGTAGGCAAGCCGCGGTGACCGGGTCTGCGCAGATCAGCCGTCGACCATGTTGCGGATGACGATGCCTGGATCGGTCGTCGCCGCCGTGGTCCACCCCCGGAGCTCGGCTTGGTGGAGGGTGTCGCGGGCGGCCTGTGCTGTCGCAGCGAGGTCGTCGGCGGTCGAGGTTGAGATGTAGGTGATGGGCGCATCTGGCCAGTCCCCGGCACCGGCCTTCGGGAGTGCACCATCAACCACCACGTAGCCAGCGACCGGTCGCCGGGATGCTTTTTGAGAGAAGCCGAGGGCCTGCATGAGTGCCCCAGCAGCGCCGAACGCGACCAAGAGGATTGGGCGTTCCGGCTGATCCGCAGTCAACGCCATCGCGTTGTGCGCAACCCAATGGGCAGTCGCGGTGCGCAGGTCCAAGCCCTGGTCAACCGGTGGTGCCTGCGGGACGACATAGACGTTGACGCCATACGCCATCAGCTCGGCGGCCAACTCCCGTCGCGTCGGCCAGGCCTCGACCCACGCACCGGGCAATTGGGCCGGTGGGAGCAAAACCACGGTTCCGATAGTCACGCGCCCACTGTGCCTCAGCGGGGCATCCACGGTCTAGCCGCCACCGGAAACTACGCTTGCGCCCATGTCCGCTAACCCAGAGGCGACCCGCAAGGCGCTGCAGAACCAGATCCTCGACAAGGCCGTCGTCTTCGGCAAGGTCACTCTCTCCAGCGGCCGTGAGGCTGACTACTACGTCGATCTGCGCCGAGTCACCCTTGACAGTGAGGCGGCCCCGCTGGTGGGAAAAGCCATGCTGGACGCGACTGCGGACCTTGAATTCGACGCCGTCGGCGGACTGACCTTGGG
This sequence comes from Candidatus Nanopelagicales bacterium, assembly GCA_018003655.1. Lineage (NCBI taxonomy): Bacteria > Bacillati > Actinomycetota > Actinomycetes > Candidatus Nanopelagicales > Candidatus Nanopelagicales bacterium. The sequence goes on along the minus strand of JAGNDY010000133.1, from coordinate 944 downwards.
GGCTGACCCAGTTGCCGCCGCGATGCTCCACGTGGCTGCGGCGCAGGGGCGCGCGCTCGATGCATTCGTCGTCCGCAAAGAGGAGAAGCAACACGGGCTCCAGCGACGTATCGAAGGCCCAGATGTCGCGGGTCGCCGCGTGCTCGCCGTCGAGGACACCTCAACCACCGGGGGCTCGGTGCTGACCGCAGTCGAGGCTCTGCGTGAGGCCGGGGCGGAAGTTGTGGGCGTTGCGGTCATCGTCGAGCGGGGTGCCCGGCCTAAGGTCACCGAAGCGGGACTTCCCTACCTCACCGTCTTCGAGCTCTCGGACTTAGGACTTTCATGACATCAACGATCGCGTTGCTCGAGTTCCTTAACCCGGAGACTCTGCTCAACTGGCTCGGGCCGTTGGCGATGATCGGTGTCACGCTGATTATCTTCGCCGAGTGTGGCCTGCTCATCGGTTTCTTCCTGCCCGGCGACTCGCTGCTGTTCATCACCGGCCTGTTCATCGCCGACAACCTGATCGACATGAACATCTGGTTGGCCGTGATCATCCTCGCGGCAGCTGCGGTGACCGGAAACCTTGTCGGCTACTGGGTCGGCCGACTCATTGGCCCGAAGCTGTTCGACAAGCCTGACTCCAAGCTGTTCAAACGGGAGTACGTGGACAAGACGCACAAGTTCTTCGAAAAGTATGGTGCCCCGGCGATCATCCTGGGTCGGTTCGTACCCATCGTCCGGACGTTCATCACGGCGATCGCGGGTATCGGCAAGATGGACTTCCGCACCTATGCCATCTACTCCACCATCGGCGGTGTCCTATGGGCTGGTGGCGTGACGTTGCTCGGGTACTTCCTCGGCGGGTTCGCGATTGTCAAGGACAACATCGAGATCATGCTCATCCTGATCGTGCTGGTCAGCGTCATTCCGCTGGTCATCGAGTACCTGCGCCACCGCCG
>JAGNDY010000132.1 GCA_018003655.1 Candidatus Nanopelagicales bacterium | reverse complement strand
CGATCGTCTGATACACCGGACCGCGCGACTCCAACATCAGACAGAACGCGCAGGCATTGGCGGAGGCGACCCGTGCGAACGTTGTCGCCTGCTCGTCGCTTTCGGTGCTGGCAATGATCGACTCGGCGCCGGCGGCGGCCACCATCGACTCGGTCTCCGCTAGTGCCGCGGCCTCCGCGCGTTGGTCGCGCAGTTGCTGCACAGCGCGGGAGTAGGCGGCCTCCTTCGACCCGTCCGGGATGATCGCTTTCGCCAAGTTCTCGGCGACGACGATCTCCTCCAGAGGTTCGGCAGGGATCGGCAGGAACAGACCCTTAGCGCCCTCGGCCTGGCGGAACTGCAGGTAGTAGGACATCGCCGCGCGCGACGACAGGCTGCGGCCCTGGTTGATCGTCGCGGTCATTGCCCGCGTCCACGGACCCCACGTGCTCGCCGGATTGCTCCGGTTGAACAGCGGCACCAGCGATCTCGCCTGCTGTACTGCGGCGACCCGGATGCGTTGCTGCTGCACCCGATGCGCTCGGGTCAGAGCGTCACCCTGCCGCGTTATCGCCATCGGCCACGACTTGAAGTTCCGGCGGACCCATCAGCGCGGCCAGTTGGCCGAGCGGATCGTTGACGATCGCCTCGCCCTTCCACCGCTCCACGTCCTGCTGAGTCACACCCGGAATGCGCTCCCACAATGCCTGCGGAGGTACTCCGAGCATCGTCACCAACTTGCCGAGCGCGTCCACGGTCGACGCTAGGGACCTGGCTTCGGTGTCGCGCCAGATCACCTGCGCGGACGTGTCAGCCATCGCCTCGGAATCGCCGGCCACATATGCGGACAATCTGAGCGTCTGCTCCCACGCCTCCCCGAACAGCGACTTACGTTCAGCAACCTTGCGCGACTGCTGCACCTCCAGTGAGGCCAACGCCTCCGCAGACAGGTTCGCGATCGTCGCCCCGCCGAGATGGTGCGGCGGAACCTGCGCAATGGTCGCCATGATCCGCAGCACGGACTGGCGGGCGTCGACGTAGCCGTTGAGGTCGGCGGAGTTGAAGTCGCCGAACCTCGTGTCTGGGGATTCGCCGATGAAGAGCTTGTCCACGCCCGACTTGAACGGTTCCACCGGTCGTCCGGTGGAGTCACGCTCCACCTCGAACCCGGTCACCCACTTCTGCCGGAATGCCGCGAACTGCGCAGCCATCCCGAGCCCGAACGTCAGCGAGTTGGCTTGACCCTGCAAGGGGATCAGAGGTTCGATCTCGCCACGCGGATCATCGTCGAGCGTGTACTGGTTGACGAACCTCACGACCGGAGTCCACGGGACCCCGTGAACCTCGGACCCGACGAACTCCGGGGTACTGTCGGCGTTCTTCGCCGTGAACAGATACCGCTCGTACGGCGCGACGACGACTAGCTCCAGGGCTCCACCGGACTCGCGCACGATCAGCGCGTACTCGGGCCATTCGTCGTTGACGGCGTCCTTATAGACAGCGGTCATGTCCCGCGGGGAGAACGGCGACCAGGCCGGGCCTTGATCGCCCGGGGTCACCATCACGTAGGCCGCGCCATAGGTCAGAGCGGCACGATGCACGCCGGTCTGGCGGGCGTCCATCCGATTCGCCTGCCACTGATCCCACGCCGGCGCGTTCTCCTCGGACTGCTTCGCCCGATACCCGTCGACGTACAGACTCTGCGCGATCGTGTCCACGACCAGCGGAAGAACATTGACCCGCGACTGGCGCACGATCTGGCGGAACTCCACCGCGGCATCCCGCGGAACGTACTGCGGGTCGATCTCGCCCTCGACGTAGTCGTGGATCAGGTCCAGCGAGCGGTATTCGGAGTTGCGGACCTTCATCAGGCCTGCGGCGATAGTGCTCGCCTCTTCGGGGTCGATCAGCACCTACGGCCCCTCTCAGAAGGAATAGACGCGCCCCGATTGGCGGCGCTTCGGTTCAGGTTTGATCCGTGCATGCTCGGCGAGGACCAGCCGGCGCACCATCCGGGCACCGATCACACATACGGCGGCGTCGATCTTGTGAGGCGACCCGCGCGACTCCTTGCCGATCGACACCCCGTGCCGGTTCGGTCGGCGGCGGGCATTGCCCACGTGACGCGCGACGCGTGAATCCCCGTCATGGGTGAACTGCTGATCGGTGATCTCGGCCTCGGTCAACTCGCAGGCCTTCGTAAACTCCATGACGTGCCCGCGCATATCCCAGGCGATCGGCTGCGGATCACGGCTGGACCCGGACTCGGCCCATACCGTCATCCGGTCGCCGTACTCGGCCGGCCACGACACCTTGGCGAACGATTCCCACTCGCGGACGTCGGCAAAGAATCCGAGGACAGTCCAGCGGGCCATCGCCCACGACACGGCGGCGTCAACCTCGGTCGCAGACACGATCTCGTCCTGGCCGGGCTCCCACACGCCAATCGTGAAGACATGCCCATCCGACATCCGGCAGCCGACCAGCGCGGTCGCGTCACTGGACTTCGACCCGTCGAAGAACATCACGATCTCGTCACCATCAGCCACGGTCACAGTTAGGTCAGCGCACGCGCCCCACAGTTGCGGGGTCGTCCACGCGTCCACGGCGGCGGTCGGTTGGTTCAGGTAGAACCGGCGCGAGACGTCCGGCTTCGTGCGCGGGTCCCAGATCCGATCTCGGATCACGGACTGGTCAACCCAGGCGCAATCGCCGTACACCCATTCCAGGGCTGCCGTCAGCGACGCCTCGTCAGTAAGGTCCGTCTCCGGCGGTGCGATCAGCGCGTCATACAGAATCCGGCCCTCGCCGCGGGTGCGGCCCTCGTTCTGGGCAACCCACGCGTCCCATTCGGACTCGGCCACGGACCCGATGCCGGGCTCCCATGCGTTCGCGGTCGACAGCATCCGAGACCCGGACTTCGCCAGGTTCCGGTCGAGGACGTCGGCCAGGTCGGTGCCGCCATTGTTCGGCAGCCAATGCTCGACCTCGTCACCCACCACGAACGACGACTCCGAACCTTCAGCCGCGGTGGCCGAGGACGTGATGACGTGCAGTTCCCCGCCGGTGTCGAGCTTGTAGTAGATCGTCTTTCCCGGGTCAAGTGAGTGTTCCTGCACCACGCGGGAGCCCTTCGGCGCCATCGCCCGGACCATCCGCATCGTGTTAGCGGTCTGGGACTCAGCCGTTGCGGCGACCTCCACGAGCGGAAGGTGTACCGGCTCGGCGATCACCCGATCCCCGTCGATGTCCTTCACCCGACACGGGCCGGCGAACTCGATGAGTGCCATCACTGCGGCAAACGGGGACTTACCCGAACCCTTCGCCAGCCGGCGGACTCCATGGTTGAACAGCCACCGACCGTCAGAGTCGACCGCGTACCACCAGAGCAGGAACCGGGCTTGACGTTTCGTCGGCAGCCACGACTGCTTAGCCCGAACCCCGTTAGGTTGGACGAGGAACTCTGCAGCCCATGCGAGCGCCGCCGGCGCCAACGTCAGACGCGGACCACCGGCGGGCAGAGTGTCAAGAGCTAGCGACGGCGAGGCGGATGATGTCTGCGACATCGTCACGGGCCTTCACTGCCGGGTCAGCCACCTGGGCATCCCGCAGTAGTTCCAGTCGCATCCGACGACGTTGACCCTCGGTGGTCAGTAGATCCCGAGACGCGCTCATGATCGCCCCGACGAGCGCCGCGTTCGGCTTCTCGTCGTACAGGCACCTCGACATCTCCGAGGCGAGGAAGTGAGCGGTGAACCAGTCGGAGGGTTCGTAGAACTGGGACTGCCCAGACCTCGCCAGCGAGTTGTACCAGCCCTTAGCCGTCGGGTGCCAGTCCTTGTCTGCGCGTGGCTTGCGCACGACTGCGGCAGTAGGCGCCTGCTCGTAGCCTTCACGCTTGCGCATATTGCGCCGCTGGCTCGTGTGTTTCGGGATGGGACCGGGTGGCATGGCGACCTCCAGGGTCAACTGCCGAGCCCCTCCTGGGGGCCGGATGGTCGGATCATGTAGCGA
>JAGNDY010000131.1 GCA_018003655.1 Candidatus Nanopelagicales bacterium | reverse complement strand
GCTCGCCGTCGACGGCGCATGCGATGTCACCTGCGGCGAGCAGGCGTTCGTGCTGGAACGAGGCCAGGCCGCGACCGTGCTGGCTGGGGAGCCAGCCGTCGAGATTGTCACCGCCGGTACCGCCTTCATCACCACGGACGCGCCGTGAGTACCGAGGGTGGCACCCGAGCAGTCATCGCCGCCCTGATCGCAAACATCGGTATCGCGATCTCCAAGTTCGTCGCCTTCTTCATCACTGGCTCGTCCTCGATGTTGTCCGAGGCGATTCACTCGGTGGCCGATTCCGGGAACCAAGTCCTGCTGCTTATCGGCGGCAAGCGGTCCAAGCGATCGGCCGACCCGGAGCACCAATTCGGCTACGGCCGTACTCGGTACGTGTACGGCTTCGTCGTCGCGTGTGTCCTGTTCCTCGTCGGTGGTGTCTTTGCCATCTACGAGGGCGTCCATAAGATCTCGCACCCAGAGCAGTTGCGGGACGCGCAGTGGGCGATCGCGGTTCTGCTCATCGCCGTGGTGTTGGAGGGATACTCCTTCCGCACGGCGTTGAAGGAGTCGAACCGGTCGCGCGGGCAACGTTCGCTCTTTCGATTCATCCGTGAGGCTCGCCAACCGGAATTACCCGTGGTGCTGCTTGAGGATGCTGGTGCGCTGGTCGGCTTAATGTTCGCGCTGGCGGGCGTTGGTTTGAGTGTCATCACCGGAAGTGGCGTGTGGGACGGCATCGGATCGATGATGATTGGCACGCTGCTGCTCGTGATTGCGATCTTCCTCGCCATGGAGATGGCCAGCATGCTGGTGGGCGAATCGGCCGTGCCGGAGGAGCAGGAGAAAATCAGATCGGCGCTGGCGGCGACCCCGGAAGTCCACCGAGTCATCCACCTCAAGACCTTCCACATGGGTCCTGATGACCTACTCGTTGCTGCCAAGATCGCCGTTGGCAAGGCGGACTCCGCTGCCGAAATAGCGCTGGCGATTGACGCGGCCGAGCGGCGGGTGCGTGCGGCTGTTCCGTCGGCAACGTACATTTATCTTGAGCCCGACCTCGACCGATACCTGTCAGACCCGCAGTCGCCAACCGTGTAAGGACGTTTGATGCCCGATTTCAAGGTCGCCGACCTTTCCCAAGCCGCTTACGGCCGCAAAGAAATCCAACTCGCCGAGCACGAGATGCCTGGACTCATGGCCATGCGAACCGAGTTCGCCGAGTCGCAGCCGCTTGCCGGGGCGCGAATCACCGGCTCGCTGCACATGACGATTCAAACCGCGGTCCTCATTGAGACCCTGACCGCGCTCGGTGCGCAGGTTCGTTGGGCGTCTTGCAATATCTTCTCCACGCAGGATCACGCCGCAGCGGCCATCGCTGTTGGCCAGGATGGAACCCCAGAAGACCCCCAGGGCGTGCCCGTGTACGCGTGGAAGGGCGAGACGCTGGAGGAGTACTGGTGGTGCACGCAGCAGGTGCTCACCTGGCCGGCGGACGCAAACGGTCACACCGGACCCAACATGATCCTCGATGACGGCGGCGACGCGACGCTGCTGGTTCATCGTGGAGTCGAGTACGAGAAGCTCGGCGCGGTGCCAGACCCGAGTACAGCCGAATCAGAGGAGTTCGCCGTAGTACTTGGCGTTCTGCAGCGATCACTGGCCGACGACCCGACGCGCTGGACGTCCATCGCCAATGGCATCAAGGGCGTCACCGAGGAGACCACCACTGGTGTCCACCGTCTCTACGAGATGCTTCGCAACGACGCGTTGCTATTCCCTGCCATCAATGTCAATGACGCGGTCACCAAGAGCAAGTTCGACAATAAGTACGGTTGCCGCCACTCGCTCATCGATGGTCTCAATCGGGCCACCGATGTGCTCATTGGCGGCAAGGTCGCGGTCGTCTGTGGCTACGGCGACGTAGGCAAGGGCAGCGCGGAATCGCTGCGTGGCCAAGGTGCCCGAGTCATCGTCACCGAGGTCGATCCGATCTGCGCCCTCCAGGCGGCAATGGACGGCTACCAGGTTGCGACCCTTGAGGACGTCGTCGGAGATGCGGACATCTTCGTATCGGCGACTGGTTGCTACGAGGTCATCCGGATCGAGCACATGCGGGCGATGAAGCACCAAGCGATCGTGGCCAACATCGGCCATTTCGACAACGAGATCGATATGGCTGGCCTTACCAACGAGTCCGGAATTGTTCGCAACACCGTCAAGCCGCAGGTCGACGAGTGGGTGTTCCCAGACGAACACTCGATCATCGTGCTCAGCGAAGGACGACTGATGAACCTGGGCAACGCGACCGGGCACCCGTCGTTCGTGATGTCGAATTCGTTCACCAACCAGGTACTAGCCCAGATCGAGTTGTTCCAGCGGAGTGAGGACTACCCGCTTGGCGTTTACACGCTGCCCAAGCATCTGGACGAGAAGGTCGCGCGGTTACATCTCGACGCCCTCGGCGTTGGACTGACCACACTGACCCAAGAGCAGTCTGACTACCTTGGTATCCCGATCGAGGGCCCGTTCAAGTCAGACCACTACCGCTACTGAGTCTGATGTCCTACCCACCAGGCCCGCCAACCCCGCCACCGCCTTATGGCGGTCCACCTGGGGGCCCGGTGGGGCCCTACCAACCGTGGCCAGGCGCCCCGGTTCCCCAAAACTCAGGCGCCGGATTGACCGACCCGTTGTTGTATCCAGCGGCTCCCATAACATTCGTCGACGCACTCGCGGCCATGCGTGCCGGAGTTGGCCTGCCCGTCAAAGCGGCAACCTGGGGTCTTGGCGATGTCGGCATCGTGTTCGCCGGGTGGCTGACGCTGAGCCTGGCGGCGGGCATCGCGGTCGTCGCCGTGCCGAAGGACGCGGCTTCGGCTGTCACGGGATTGGTGACGGTGTTCGCCGTGATGCTGCCGTGGCTTGCGTTGGCGGGCTGGCCGCTGCTGGTCACCAAGATGCGAGGCAATGGTCCGCGCATTGACCTGGGCCTGCGTTGGTCGTGGCGAGATGTCGGTTGGGGGGTCGTCTACGGGATCGCAGCGTTCATCACCGCGATTCTGCTGGGTGTTGTTACCAATCTGATCTTCGGCAACTTCGACTCGGCCGCTGGCGAACTTGGCAAGGACCTTTCCCAGAACGCCATCATCCTGATTCTGTTTTCACTGACCGTCTCGTTCGGTGCCCCCATCGTCGAGGAGATCTGTTTTCGTGGGTTGACCTTCGGCGCGCTCGCCAAGCGAGGCATGGCCCCGTGGTTGACAGTGCTGTTGTCCGCTCTGATCTTTGGGCTCTTTCACCTTGAGCCGATCCGCATGCTGGTCCTGACCGGGATCGGATTGGTGCTTGGGCTAGCGCGCTGGCATACAGGGTCGACGACGACCGCCATCGTGGCACACATGATCAACAACCTTCCTGGAGCGATTGGGCTCCTGCTGCTGCTCAACTGAGGCGAGCTATTTCCACAGCACAGCCCGGTCGCTGGCTTGTTCACATGGATCCCTGACCGAGCTGTCTGCCCACGCCGCGAACGCACAGGCTTGCGGCTGTGTCCGGGCTACTCGACTTGTTGCTGCCCACCGATTGCGTCGGCTGCCGACGGCCGTGCCGCATCCTGTGCTCGCAGTGTCAGGAGTTGCTACGTGATCTTGCCCCGGTGCAGCGTGAGCTAGGACCCGATGTGAGTGTCGTGGCTGCTGGGGCGTACGGGGGCGTGCTGCGCGAGGCCATCCTCGCCGCCAAGCGCGGGGGTAGCCCACGACTCGTGGGTGTTCTGGCCGAACTGGCTGGCCGCGCACTGATCGGGTCACGGGTCGAGCCGCAAGCGTGCCCGGTTTGGCTGGTGCCCATCCACTCGGGCGCGCAGACACGCACTCGGGCAGGGATGGACCTGGTCGCCGAGATCGCATCCCGCAGTTGCCACCATGCGCGCAAGCAGGGCTTGCAGGTCCGAGTGGCGGACCTGTTGGCGAAGACCCGTTCGGCTCACGTTCAGAAAGGTTTGGACCGCGGCCAGAGACAGTCGAATGCCGCCGGCGCTATGCGGGTCAACCACCACCGGCTCGCACCGGGTCGGCAGTACGTGATCTTCGACGATGTTGTCACCACAGGTGCGACGATGGCTGAAGCCCACCGAGCGCTCTGGGCTGCCGGCGCCGAGGCTGTGGGTGCGGTCGCTCTCGCCA
>JAGNDY010000130.1 GCA_018003655.1 Candidatus Nanopelagicales bacterium | reverse complement strand
CACGCAATGAGTTAGGCCCGGACTGGCCGACTACCAATCAACACAGTCCGGGCACCCTCCTACAGGAAGGCGCGTACAGCGTATGAGACACATCGAGCAGCCCGAGCCGAAAAGGGACCGTTATGGCAGACCACTCGTGGACGGTGACCCGTACACGCGCGCGTCAACCCTGGCGAAAGCACTAGACGACACGTCCAACCTCATTAAGTGGAAGGCCCGCACGACCGCGCTCGGGCTGGCGAAGTCGCCTGACCTGATCGCGCTCGCGTCCACCGCCACCGGGGATGAGCGGTCGAAGCTGAACGAGATCGTTGACAAGGCGTGTGATCGTGCCGGCGGGGACTCCGGTCGGGATATGGGGACCGCGATTCACTCGGTCTCGGAGATCCTGGATTACGGCCAGCCGACTGACGGGCTGCCCGTTGGACTGGTCGCCGATGGCGAGGCGTATCAGTCAGCGTGCCAGCGGTTCGGCCTGACTCCTGTCTGTGGCGAGATGTTCGTCGCTAACAAGCGGATGCAGGTCGCCGGATCGTTCGACCGGTTGTTGATGGACTCCTCGGGTCGGACGTTCATTGGCGACTTGAAATCTGGGAAGCTGGGCGAGTCGCCGGACTACAAGGCGAAGTTCTCCGCGGTCTCCTGGTCGATCCAGCTCGCGATCTACGCGAACAGTCGACCGTATCCGGGACGGTGGCGGTCCTGGTCACAACTGGACCTGACCCCGCCGGACAAGACGCGCGGCATCATCTTCCACATTCCTCGCGGGTCAGGTGTCTGCAACGTGATCGAGGTCGACCTCGTCGCCGGGCTCGCCGCTGCGAAGGTCGCCGCTCAGGTCAGGGATCTGCGCAAGTCGAACCCGTCCACGATCCGAGGTGCCGCATGAAGATTCACGAAGCCCTCGCGAACGTCATGGCAGACGTCCAGTCTGTGTCAAAGTCGGAGCGGAACACGCATCAGAACTTCAGCTTCCGCGGCATCGACGCCGTCCTCAACGCTGTAGGTCCGGCATTCCGCAAGCACGGCGTCATCGTGCTGCCCGAGGTGACGGACTACACCTACTCCCAGTTGGAGATCGGCACCAAACGCACCCTCTCGGGTCACGCCATGTTGACGGTCCGGTTCACGTTCGTCGGACCTGAAGGCGACACGCTCTCGGCCACTGTCGCCGCTGAAAGCATGGACTCCGGCGACAAGGCCACAGCAAAGGCCATGAGCGTCGCTCTGCGGACCGCGCTACTCCAGTCGCTGTGTCTGCCTACCGACGAACCCGACCCTGACCACAGCACATACGAGCGGTCGGGAAGGTCACGCCAGGAGTCGCCGGTCGAGGTCACCGATCCGATCTCGGAGGCGATCGTCCGGGCCGAGTCGGTCGAGCAACTGGACCATCTCGTCGCGGCGATCAAAGAGTCTCAAGACCCGAGCAAGTACCGGGATCTGTGGGCGCGACGCCACCGGGAGTTGACATGAGCTACGCGGAGTTCCTGAAGCGTAAGAGCCTCGGGTTCCAAGGCGTCGGGATTCCCTGCGAACCCGAGGACGTATCCGAAGACCTCTTCGAGTTCCAACGGCAGATGGTCGCCTGGGCTGTCCGCAAAGGCTGCGCAGCGATCTGGGCCGACACCGGCCTAGGCAAGACTCGAATGCAGGTCGAGTGGGCGCGCATCGTCACCGCTGACGGTGGCCGGGCGCTCATCCTCGCACCGCTGGCAGTCGCGTCACAGACGGTCGAGGAGGCTGAACGTATCGGCGTGGACGTCACCTACGTCCGCGACCAGGCCGAAGCCGACCGGACACCTAGCCGGATCGTCATCACCAACTACGACCGGCTACACCTGATCGACCCCGGCGCATATCGGGCCGTCGTATTGGATGAGTCGTCAATCCTCAAGTCGTTCTCAGGGTCCACCAAACGGGCCCTGGTCCACGGATTCGACGCCACCCATTACCGGCTGTCGTGCTCGGCCACACCGGCACCGAACGATATTCAAGAGCTCTGCAACCATGCCGACTTCCTCGGCGTCATGTCGCCGCAGGAGATGCGCTCCACGTTCTTCATCGCGGACAACCGCGGCGAGTTCATGCGCTATCGACTCAAAGGCCACGCTAAAGACGCGTTCTATCGGTGGATGTCCTCATGGGCGATCGCCTGCCGGACACCGTCGGATCTCGGGTATGACGACGACGGCTACATTCTCCCGCCGCTGTCGATCGACTCCGTGATCGTGGACACGGACTGGGTGCCCGAGGACGTGCTATTCACGGCGAAGCTAGAAGGCATCACGCAACGTTCACAAGTGCGTAAGGCGACCCTGGAACAGCGCGTACAGGCAGCGGTGGAACTGGTCGCCGGGGAACCCGACGAACAATGGCTCTTGTGGTGCGGACTCAACGATGAGGCCGACGCGCTGACTGCTGCAATACCCGACGCCGTGCAGGTCGCCGGTTCGGATGACTCCGAGGTGAAGTCCGCGCGCCTATCGGACTTCGCACACGGGCGTATCCGGGTCCTCGTGACCAAGCCGTCCATAGCCGGTATGGGACTCAACTTCCAGACCTGCGCCCGAATGGCGTTCGTCGGACTGTCGGACTCGTATGAGGCCTACTACCAGGCCATCCGTAGGTGTTACCGCTTCGGTCAGACCCGACCCGTACATGCGTGGGTCGTCCTGTCCGCACCCGAGTCGACGATCTACAACAACGTCCTCGACAAGGAACGCATAGCACAGGAAACGTCCCGCGGGCTAGTCGCCGCTGTCGCCGATCACAACCGCTCCGAACTGTTCGCCGGCACTTCCAAAGGCGACAACTACGAGCCCACCCTCACCCCGCCCATGCCCGCATTCCTGGAGGTCTGCAATGTCTGAACCGTTCGCAATGGACTACGCCCAAGGCAACAACTGGATGCTCTACAACGGCGACTCCTCCGAGGTGCTGCCCAACCTTCCCAGCAACTCCGTGGACCTGGCGCTGTTCTCTCCGCCGTTCTCCTCCACCTACACCTACTCGCCGTCAATCCGCGACCTCGGCAACGTCGGGTCAGACGAGGAGTTCTGGGCGCAGTTCCAGTACATCACTGACGAGCTGCTGCGCATCGTCAAACCGGGGCGACTGGTTGCGATGCACGTCGCGAACCTGCCCGCCTATGAGAACACTCACGGGGCGAGCGGTCGACGGGACTTCCGAGGGGACACGATTCGCCACTTCGAGCAGGCCGGGTTCATCTACCACTCTGAGATCACGATCGACAAGAACCCGCAGGCCCAGGCGATCCGCACCCATTCCAAGGGCTTGCTGTTCGTCCAGTTGCAGCGGGACTCTGCGGCTATGTGGCAGGCGTGGGCGGACTACGTCGTCGTCATGCGGACACCGGGCAAGAACGCCGAACCCATCGCCACGGAACTGACACAAGAGGAGTGGATCGAATACGCCCGGCCCGTCTGGTACGGGATTCGGGAGACGGACGTCCTCGGGGTGTCCCAGGCCCGCGAATCCGACGACGAACGGCACCTCTGCCCACTTCAACTACCCGTCATCGAGCGGTGCGTCAAGCTCTGGTCAGGTAAGGGCGAGGTCGTGCTGTCCCCGTTCGCCGGAATCGGCTCCGAGGGCTACGGGGCGATCCTGCAGAATCGCAAGTTTATCGGCGTGGAACTGAAACCGGCCTACTTCCGCGTCGCTGCTCGCAACCTGGCCGCCGCCGAACGCGGCAACGACCAGCTCGACCTCTTCGCAGCGTTGGAAGCCGAGTCGGCGTGAACTTCACCGACATCGTCGACGCGATCGAGCAGGAACGCGCACGACAAGAGGAACTGTGGAATCGCGATCACCATTGGGGCACTGGTGACTGCTCATCACCGGCGGTCCCGATGATCGTCAAGGCCGTCGTCCTCGGGGAGGAATGCGGCGAGGTTATGCAGGCCGTACTCGACCTCGACGACGACGCGCTACGAACGGAGCTGGTACAGGTCGCGGCGGTCGCTGTGGCGATTCTGGAGGGCCTGTGAAGGCCAACGACGTCGCCGCCAACCTCGCGCAACTGTCCCGCGAACTCGTGGAACTACTGCGGGATTATGAGGCGTATAACCAGCAAGCCAGGCGGTACATGGTCACCTACAAGCGCGACTACGCCGAGGCGTTCCTGAAAGCCGAAGGACCGCTAGAGGTTCGGAAACAACAGGCCACGCGGGACACGATCAACCAGCTCCTCG
>JAGNDY010000129.1 GCA_018003655.1 Candidatus Nanopelagicales bacterium | reverse complement strand
AGCTCATCGGCCATCTCTCGGCTGCCTTCGGAGAACGAATAGACGTATTTCGGTGCGGCATTGCTCTCGGACATGAAACACACTCCAGTCAGACCGGTCAGTTCCTGCTCCCCCAACCGTAGCCCCCACCGGTACCCCTGGGGGTAGAGGCCAAGGTCACCACCATGCCTCCGCGCGCATTAGCCACCCGAACGCAGCACAATCAATCGCGTGGCAATGCCTGCGATCTCCGAAGTCGGCAAACGGCGTCTGCTGATGACCGGCCTGAGAATGGCAACGGCCACCGTGCTGTTGCTAGTGATCTACGCTGTCGCACCGATCGGCAACCACCCCAACGAATCGATCATCGTGCGCCTGACGATCGCACTGTTCATCTTCGCGGCGGTTTTGGCGTGGGAGCTTCGGGCGATCGTGACCCACAACTTCCCGCAACTTCGGGCCCTCAGCGCGCTAGCCGTCATCCTGCCGCTGTTCCTGGTCACGTTCGCCTGGATCTACTTGACGGCATCGATTTCACAGCCGGATCTGTTCAACGTTCCGCTGACCCGAACGAGCGCCTTCTACTTCACCGTGACGGTGTTCACCACCGTTGGCTTCGGCGACATCACCCCAAAGTCGAGCCTCGGCCAGATGGTGGTGACTGTGCAGATGCTGCTCAATCTCGCACTCATCGCTGTGGGCATCAGAGCGATTTTCGGTGCTGCCTCCGTCGGCGAGGCTCGGCGACAAGACCAGCCGACAGGCTCCGAACCGAAGCCCGGCGGCGGGGTGGCCTCCGGGTAATCAGCAGCGGTTCGGCCCATTGGTATGAAGTTGCTCGCTCATTTTCTGCCAGGTCTGCTGGTCGACCTTCTTGCTCGCCGACAGTCCGTTGTCGGTCTGGAATTGACCAACAGCCTCCTTGACCATCAGGTTGTAACTGCCGTCGACGGTGAGTGGGCCACCGGTGAACGCCTGGTAGCCAAGTTGGTTCAGACCCCACTGCAGCGCCCGAACGTTCGAGCCGGTGACGCCATCGGTAATAACGACACCACCGGGAAGTGACGGGCTGCACGCCATCGCGCGTTGCGCGGCGACCTTGGGCTTGTCGGCTGGCTGCGTCCGCACCGGCGTCGGTGACGGGACGGGTGTGTCGGCAGTCTTACTGGGCTTGGGCTTGGTGGTCGGGGTGACCGACGCCCGCGTCGCAGTCGGCGTGGGAGCCACGGGCACCGGCGTGCCGGTGTCGAAGGTGCTGCTCGCACTGGGCTCGCCCGAACTGTCGCTGGCCGACGAGCAACCTGCCGTCACCAGGGCGCTCACGGCGACCACGACACCTGCGGCGATGACGCTGCGGCGGACTGACTTGCGGCCGCGCGACATACGCTCCCCATTCCCCAATCGGTGATTCATGGGTGAACCATAGTTCGTGACATGCAAATGGAGGGCGCACTGCGGGCAGTTTCGCACTCGTTAACCGAGCACCACCACCGCGAACGTATAGATCACCAGCCCCGCGAGCGAGCCCACAACGGTGCCATTGATGCGGATGAACTGCAGGTCCCGGCCGACTTGGAGCTCGATTCGACGGGATGCCTCGCTGGCATCCCAGCGGGCCACCGTGTCGGAGATGATGGTCGCGAATTCGGTGCCGTAGCGCTCGGTCACATAGACCGCGCCGCGCTCGATCCTGGCGTCCACTCGGCCTCGCAAGTCCGGATCCTCGACGAGTCGATCCGCGATGTCGGCCACAATCGCATCCGCCCGGCGCCGCAGATCACTGGCTGGATCGCGCAGCGCCTCAAGCAGGAGCCGCTTGGTCGCCGGCCACAGCGACGCGACGACTCGGTGGACCTCGCCACTGTCGAGCAGACGTTGTTTCAGTTGCTCAACGCGCTCGATCATCGTCGGATCCTCCCGAAGTTCCTGTGCCAACGACGCCAGCCATGAGTCGATGGCCACCCTGGTTCGGGAGTTGGGATCGCTGTAGGCGTCCTCGGCCCAGCGCAGCAACTCCGTGTGCGCCTTGCGGCCGACGGCCTCGTGTACTGATCGGGCCAACGCGATGCCCTGCGCAGGTCCCCGCTCGGCGACAATCGCCGTGATGAGGTCGCCGTGGTCGCGCACCCAGTCCCGGACCACCCGCAGGAACGCGTCGATCGCGGGCACATGCGCGCGGTCTTCCATGACCGCATCGAGCAGCGCCCCCGCCGGCGGCGCCCAGGTGATGGCGCCAGCCTGCCGGAAGACCATGTTGCGGATGAGCAGGGCGATGTCCTCGTCGTTGAGCGACTCGATGCCCGCTTCTGCCGCCTCACTCAACTCGCAAATCACGAAGTCCCGGTGGGCGTCGTCCTGCAGGTAGCGACCGATCCGGACGGCCGGTTGGGACGACGCGACCTTGGCGCGAACCGTGGACTCGGTCAGGAAGTTGGTCTGGATGAAGTCGCCGAGGGAGTCGCCAATTTGATCCTTCTTGGTTGCGATCAGGTTGGTGTGCGGAATGGGCAGCCCGAGCGGGCGGCGGAAGAGCGCGGTCACCGCGAACCAGTCGGCCAGGCCACCGACCATGCCGGCCTCCGACGCTGCCCGAACAAAGCCCCAGACTGCGGCGTCGCTGCGTTGTTGCATCGTCCAGGCCAACACGAAGCTCGCCGCAGCCAGGAGTAGCAGGGCCAATGGGACGGCCTTCATTCGGCGCAGCGCCCGTTGGCGTTCCTGGTCGGCGGGGCTCAGGGACATGCCGGAACTGCTGGCTCGGTCCGGGGCGGTGGCATCGGACCCAGTCGGCTCAGGGGCGGCGGTATCAGTAGTGGGTGCGTTCACCGACGTCACGGTAGCGGCGGTCCGCCGTGCGACGTGGCCTCGACACCTACGGCTGCGTAACCTACGCTGTCGTAATGGCTACTGGCTCGGGGAGACCCGCGAGCAACGCAGCGCGCTACACATCTGCGCCAGCCGAGACCTCGCCCGCGACGGCGCTGATCGAGCTCATCAAGCCGAAGATGCGGGGCTGGCTGCACCTCGGGGCCGCTCCGACGGCTGCGCTCGCGGGGCTGCTTTTGATCATTCTCGCTCCGGCCCGGCTACGCATTCCGATTACGGTTTATGCCGCGTCGACGGTTTTGCTCTTCACCATCTCCGCGACTTACCACCGGGTGAACTGGAACCCCAGGGCACGAGCCATCATGCAGCGCGTCGACCACTCGGCGATCTTTGTGCTGATTGCTGGCTCATTCACGGCTGTGGCGGCCTCAATGGTCACCGGAAATTCGGGCATGGTCATGCTGACGGCTGCCTGGGTCGCAGCCGCGATCGGCATCCTGGGCCGACTGTTCTGGGTCAATGCACCCCGCTGGTTGTTCGTTCCTGCCTACATTCTGTTCGGTGTGAGCGCGGTCTTCTACGCTCCGGCAATCATCCACAACGGCGGCGTGGCGGCATTCATCCTCATCGTGGTCGGCGGCGTCCTCTACATCGCTGGCGCAGTGATCTTCGCGCTGAAACGGCCGGACCCGAGCCCGCGGCTGTTCGGCTTCCACGAGGTCTTCCACTCGTTCACGCTCGGTGGGTACATCAGCCACTACGTGGCCGTACTCCTCGCCGTGACCGGCGCAACTGTCTTGAGCTAGCCGCCCCGCGAGTAGATCGGCGCCGCAGCCTGACTACGACCCAGGTGGTCCAGTCGGCTTGGCCGGGCGATCAGTCAGCTCCTCGGCGGCCTCCTCGGCGTACGAGTCCTCCAACTCAGCCGCCTCCGCGTCGGCTTCCTCCCTGGTCTTGGCGTCGAGTTTGTGGACGGCTCCGGGGAGGTGTTCGGCTGGTGGAACCGCTGGCGCCTTCGACGGTGGAGTGATTTTGGGCAGCATGCTCACCACGACCACACCGGCGACGAACACCATCAACGCACTGACCAGTGACGTGATGTGCGAGGCGGTCAGGAACGAGTCGTAAGCACTAGCGATGGCCTGGTCGGCGATCGGCTTGGGCAGTCCGGCCGCCGCCGCGCGGTTGAATACCTCAACAGCGCCGCCCACTGACTCGGATGCGGTGTTCTTGGCCGCGTCCGGGAACGCCGCTGGCAGTTGGTCCAGCGTGGGCTTCATCAGTGACGCGAACCGCGTACCGAGGATCGTTGAGATGACCGCGACTCCGAGCGCGCCGAAGACCTGGCGGACGGTGTTCTGCACTGCCGAGCCCGCACCGGCCCGGGCCAGTGGCAGCACGTTCTGCATCACGGTCGAAGC
>JAGNDY010000128.1 GCA_018003655.1 Candidatus Nanopelagicales bacterium | reverse complement strand
GGCGCGGCACCCCGGTTGGTTTCGGTTGCCGCCGCAGCAGTCGTCACAACGCACGCACCAGGGAAGGCCATCGACCGGAAGGTCAGAACGGCCAAAGCCAGACTCGTTGCCGCCAGTGCAGCATTGTCGCGGGCCAACGCAGCGCTCGACAACGCCTCCGCCAAGTTGCCGACAGCACGTGCGGCCGTGGCCAAGGCGACTGCGGCAGTTGCCGCCGCGCAACAAGCCGAGGCCCAAGCCCAACAGCAACTCGCTGCGGCCCAGCGCGAGGTTGATGCTCAGAACGCGCGAATCGCGGTGGTGCAGAAGCGCATCGATGCCCTTGTCCTGCAGATCGGGGCGCTCGCGCGGCAGGCCTACGTCACCGGCGGTGAGCAAACGACCTTGGCGCTGCTGCTGCAAACCAAGGATCTCCAGAGTTTCGCCGCGCACCTGGAGTCCGAGCGTCGCACCGCACGCAACAACGGCAACCTTTTTGGCCAGGCCGAGCAAGCCCGCACGGAACTCGCCAATCAACTGCAGTTACTTGAGCAAACCAAGGCGAAGGCGGCCGCTGAACAGGAGAAGGCCGCCACTCTGGCCGCCGCCAGGGAAACCGCCCGAGCAGATGCCCTCAAAGCCCAGCAGTCCGTGCAGACGCTCGTTGACTCACGGGCTGCCTCTGCCCAGAGCGCGCAGAGCAACCGCGCATCGGTGCGTCGGGTCTACGGCAAACTGCTGGCCCAACAGGATCGGGCCTATGGACGCGTTCGGATCGGCTCGTCTGGAACCCAGCGGACTCCCAAGCAAGCGGTTGCCTGGGCCATGGGGATGGTCGGCGGCGGTTCCCAGTACAACGGCCTGTGCCTTGGGTTTGTCGACGACGCCTACGGTGCGACCGGTGCTCGGCAACCGAGGGCTATCGATCAATGGAACACGGCAAAGGGCGCCGGTAAGGGCCACCCGGGTGATCGCAATCCACCTGTTGGCGCGCAGGTCTTCTGGGCTTCAAACAATCCGGCTCGTCACATCGCGATCTACATCGGTGGCGGCATGGTCATCTCCACCGGCGTCGACAGTGGTCGAGTCGGAATCGTGCCGATGAGTTTCTTGGATGGCTACGGTCCCTACATCGGCTGGGCAGAGGCCTACTACCCGTAACCACCGTCAACCGCGATCCGCTAGCTCGCCCGCGATCCCCCGCCCATTCGTGGACTCGATGCCTACCCTGCGTTGAACCCAATTGCCAGAAGGCCCATCGCGGTCTCACCGTGACAGACTCGCAAGGTGCCCCCTGACGTACGCAGCGACGACTGGTTCATCCAGCAGGCGGCCGCGGAGGTCCAGGTTGAGCAGATTCCCTCGGTCAGCACCAACAGTTCGCCCCAGGCGTGGACGACACCGATCGGGCGAAGGTCTCGTCGGCTCATTCGGCTGGGCACGGCCGCTGCGGTCGCAGCCGTTGGGCTCCTGTTGGGGGCGGAAGCACTCGCCTTCACTGGCGCTCGGGCGACGCCCGACACTGCCTGGCTAGCAATCTCGACCGCTGGGTTCGTGACCTGCATGTTGCTCGCAACCGCCCTCTTGCTGGCGGTCAATCGGCGACCCACGGTCAACCGCGTCGGACGAGGGTTGGCCGTCACATCCCTGGCGCTGGCAGTCGTGCAACTGCCGCTGATTACGCTCGATCCGATTCTCTGGAACCTCAATCACGCATCGGTGCTCGTTGGTCCTGCCGGAGCCCGGTTCCTGCTCGCGATGATCTTGCTGTCTGTCGCAGTTGCCTTGCCCGCTCGTGAGGACCGGTGGAATCAAGTCGCCGGAATCGGAGTCATCCTGGCAACCGGGTTCGGTGTATTGGAGGTCATTTCCTACGGCTTCAACGCCAGCAGGATCTTCTGGTGGGACAGCCAGGTCGGGCTCCCGCCAGCGAGCGCCATCGCGATCTGTCTGATCGGTCTAGCGGTGCTGCTGACCCGCCCGGACCGACCGCCGTTGGCCGCTGTGGTTCGCGCGGGCCCGTCGTTGCGTGGCTATTGGTTGACCTTCTTTGGCGTCATGGTGATCATCGCCTTGAGCGCCGGGGTCGTTCGACTGATTGGCGGGCTGGGATTCGACTGGCCCACCGCCGCCACCTACGGCTGGTCGGTCTCCTTGATTGGCGTAGCCGCCTGGTACATCTACCGCGGCAACGCGATGGCGCGCTACCAGGTGATCAGCGACGGTGTGCAAGACCAACTGCGCCTGCTGGCCGACAACGCCAGCGACGTGCTGTGGCTGGCAGATCAGGACGGGCGGTGCGTATGGGTGTCACCGTCGCTCAAGGCGAACCTCGGGTGGCGCAGGCGAGCCTGGATTGGGCGCGCTGGCGAGGAGTTGGTCGCCCCAGCGAGCAGCGACCAACTGCGGGCGGCTATCGAACGCTCCCATTCGGCCGCCGCAAATCCCGGTGGGAGTTCGTTGGGCAATACGGAACTTCAATACGTCCGTGCGGATGGCGAATTCACCTGGATGTCGAGTCGGGTCCAGCCGCACTTTGATCGCAATGGCCACCATGTGGCGACGCTTCATTCCCTGCACAACGTTCAAGAACAAGTCGCTTTCCGAGAGGACCTTCGCATCAGGGAGTCGCAGTTGCGTACTGCGCTGGATAGTTCTCCGGTGGGAACCGCGCTGCTGGATGACGAGCAGACCGTCACCCAGGCGAATCAGGCTCTCGCTCGAATCTTCGAGGCCGCACCCGAGTCCCTCGTGGGCAAATCGCTGGCACAGTTGATCAACTTCGAGGACGGACACACCATCAATCCGAACATCGTTGCGGCGGGCTGGGGCGAAGGCACTAGTCGCAGCGTGTACCGGATTTCCTCCGCGAGCGGACGCACCAAGTGGTGCAGCTGCGACGTCGCCCCGATGGAGTCGGCCGAGGGTTCCGACGAGGAACCAGCCGCGGGCTTCGTCTGCCAGATCCGTGACGTCACCAGCGAAGTGTTGGACCGCGAGGAACTCGAATTCCGCGCCGCCCACGATCGATTAACCGGCCTGATGAACCGCGAGTCGCTTGAGACAACCCTGACCGAAGTCCTCACGCGCAAACCGCGTTCGGGAAGAGAAGTCGGGATTCTCTACTGCGACATTGACGACTTCAAGTTGATCAACGATGAGCATGGACACAAAGCAGGCGACCGAGTTCTGCGGACAAGCGCGGAGCGGATCAACCGCGTGGTCCGCGCGACGGACGTCGTTGCCCGAATCGGCGGTGACGAAATTGTGGTCATCGTTGACGCCGTACACGGACTCGATGACTGCATTCACATTGGCGAGATCATCCGGGAGTCGGTCAGTCGGCCAATTGATGTTGACGGGGTGGCAATCACTGCGAGCATCAGCGTAGGGGCCGCGCTCGTCCAGGCTGGCGAGACACCCGAAGAGGTGCTCGACCGGGCAGACTCGGCGCTCTACCGAGCCAAGGACGCCCGCCGAGATAGGGCGAACGGTCAGCAGTCGCAGTGACGGTGTCAGCGACCGGCCACGAGTCTCGATTGGGTCAACCGGTCGGGCGATAGACCTTTGCCCAGTCCACTTGGACGTGGCCCTGCGCGGACTTGGGTGGGGGCGGGCCGTCAGTGTTCGTCTCGAACTGCCACACCCAGTGCATCGGCTTGTCGGGCACACCGTCGGTACTGCGCCCGATGCTCTTTCCATCAACCAGAAAGTCGACCTTGCCCGGCGACCAATCGATCTCGTACGTGTGCCACCGCGATCCGTCTACTCCGGCGTCGAAGTCCTCTTCCCCACCAGTTGAGCTCGCGTAGTGCATTGCGGCGCGCCAGTTCGAACCGTCCAGCTTGCCCTCCGGGAAGTCAACCTCGCCGTCGTCGGGCCATTTCTCCGAATCGGGCCAGAGCAGTGGGACGACTTTGTAGCCAGCGATCCGGTCGGCCCGCATGCGCAGCACAAACTGCCCCGCGGTCAGGGTGGGCAACTTCGGCAGCAGCGCCGACACCAGGTACTTGCCCGATGCCTGGTCGTAGTGGAGCCAGGAGTCGAGCTTGCCGTTCGCGGCAGACAGGGTCTTGGCTGAGTCGTAGTAGCCGGAGTCCTTCCCGCGGGCCAGCCGGCTGGTGTCTTGGGCGGGGTCTTCGTAAGCAGTGAATCGGTCGCCGTAGTGGTCGAGGAATGTGCCCAAGGGGGCATCGGTGCCAAAGTCCTCATAGAAGACGAACTCCTGCCCCGGTCGATCACTTGCTGGCAGTGACGGTCCGGTCGCTGCCGAGCCATTGCCGCACCCCGA
>JAGNDY010000127.1 GCA_018003655.1 Candidatus Nanopelagicales bacterium | reverse complement strand
CGACGCTCTTCCCACGCCATCACGGATTCGTGCGCGCCGAGGCGAGTGAGCAAGGCACTGATCGCGTCCCCGTCGCGGATGACGACGCGATCGACTCCGCGAACCTCGCGCGACTTCGACGCGATGCCCATTCTGCGTGCGGCGCCAACGAGTGCGAGCGCCGCTTCCGGGCCTGGGCAGGTCACTTCGAGTGCAGACGATCGACCGGGTTCAGTCAGCGAACCGTGAGCCAGGAACGCGCCGCGCCAGGCTGCCTCGACATCGCAAAGTCCGCCATTGACGACTTGGGGCGGAAGCCCTCGGACCGGTCGACCCGATCCATCCACCAGGCCCGTCTGACGGGCAAGTTGCTCGCCGCCGTTGACCACTCGGACCAGGTAGCGGTTGCCCTTGCGCAGTCCGCCCGGATGAACCACCGCGAGGTCGGCGTTGTGGCCGTACACCTCGTGGATGTCCTTGCGCAGTCGTCGCGCCGCAGCTCCCGTGTCTAGCTCAGCCTCGATCACGATCTTGCCGCTGACAATATGCAACCCGCCAGCGAACCTCAGGATCGAGGAGACCTCGGCCTTGCGACAGCAGGTCTTGGTTACTTCAAAGCGACTGAGCTCGTCTTTGACAGCCGACGTCATTGCCATGCGCTGATACTGCCACGACCAAGCACCGCCGCGAGGGCTGCTGCCAGAAGATGGTCGTCATGACGAGGGATTCGACTACTCGACGGTTCCCCGGCTGCCAGCGGCCGCAGGACCAGGTCTGCTCCCACGCGGGCCGTCGCCTCGGCCAGTTCGACCTTGTCATCGATGAACCGCGGGTCCGCGAGCACCCAGTCGAGCCGGACATCGGGGAATTGCTCCCCCCACACCCGCAAGTAGTCGTGGGTGGCGAAGTCCTCGGTGTTCACCTGACCGGAATCCCGACTAGGTGTCCCACGCGGACCGTCGAGGTTGAGGACCAACAGCCGTTGACCCTGCGCCCGGGACAGCGCGGACCGCACGCTTGGCACCAGCAGGTGCGGTAAGACGCTGGTGTACCAGCTGCCGGGGCCGAGTACTACCGACTCCGCCTTGCCGATCGCCTCAACTGCCTGGGGGCACGCTGCGGGCGCAGCTGGCTCCACCCGCAGCCGCTCGATCGTGCAGCGAGTGTGTTCAAGTTCGACTTGACCGCGAATCTCGGAAAGCTCGCCCGGTCGCTCGGGATCGAGTCCACGAACCGTCGCAACGATGTTCAACGGCACGTTGGCAACAGGCAGTACCCGACCGTTGGCGCCGAGCAGCGCGGCGACCCAATCGAGGCCCTCGACAACATCACCGGTTTCTTCCCACAGAGCCGCGATCAAAAGGTTGCCCGTCGCATGCCCGGCAAGCTCGCCCGTTCCGCCGAAACGATGCTGCATCACGCGCGACCAGGTGCGTCCCCAGGCGTCGTCACCACAGAGCGCGGCCAAGGCCATCCGCAGATCACCCGGCGGCGGCACGCCAAGCTCAGTCCGCAATCGACCGCTGGATCCGCCGTCGTCGGCGACCCCAACGATCGCCGTGAGGTTGTTGGTCAGCCGTCGCAGTGCGCGCAGCGTTACCGACAAGCCATGACCGCCGCCGAGGGCAACGACCGGCGGACCCTGATTGCCCAGAGCCACGGAAGGGAATTCGACCATGGTCTACTCCCGGCCGAGGTCGCGGTGCACGACGAGCGTCTCCACGCCCTGCTTGACCAGCCGCGCGGCAAGGTGTTCTGCCATCGCAACGCTTCGGTGCTTGCCTCCAGTGCAGCCGATGGCGACGGTGACGTAGCGCTTGCCCTCGCGGACATAGCCATCGGAGATGATGTCGAAGAGCTTCGTGTATTCGTCGAGGAACACCCGAGCCTCAACGTGACTGGTGACGTAGTCACTGACGCCCTCGTCGCGACCCGTGAGCGATTTCAACTCCGGCACCCAATAGGGGTTGGGCAGGAAGCGCATGTCAGCGACCCAGTCGGCGTCAACGGGAATGCCGTACTTGAAACCGAACGACATCACGGTCGCCCGCAGCGCGATCTCCTGGCCCCCGCCGAACGCCGCCTCGATCTTGCGGCGAAGGTCGTGGACGTTGAGGCCGGAGGTGTCGATGACCAGATCACTGTCTGCCCGAGTGTCGCTGAGCAACACACGTTCCCTGGTCAGACCGTCGAGCACCCGGCCGCGGCCCTGGAGCGGGTGTGGCCGACGGTTGGACTCGAACCGGCGCACGAGGACCTCGTCGGTTGACTCAAGGAACAACACCCGCACGTCGTAGCCGGCCGCCTTGAGCTCGTGGATCTGTTCGTCGAGGCCAACGAACATCGAGCCACCACGCACGTCAATGACCACCGCCAGGCGTGGCACTGACTCGGCGGCCTCCAACGCACTGAGCGCTTGGCCGAGCAGTTCCGGCGGCAGGTTGTCGATGACGAACCAGCCGAGGTCCTCCAGTGCGCGGGCAGCCGTCGACCGCCCCGCACCGGACATGCCGGTGACGAGCACCACTTCGATCGATCCATCAGTCACGGTCATCAGCATGGCCCACAATCTCCCCGGTCGTCAGGTTGACAGCAGGCGAGTCGCTCGTGGTGGCCAATGCTGCGCTGATGAACTCAGCGAGCTTGGGACCGATTCCGGCCACGCCCGAGAGTTCGGCGGGGGTCGCAGCGCGCAGCTTGCGGACCGAACCGAAGCTGCGCAGCAGTGCCTTCTTCCGGGCGGGACCCAAACCGGGGATGCCGTCGAGGGCACTCACTTTCGACCGTGCTGCGCGTCGCTGGCGGTGGTAGGTGATGGCAAACCGGTGTGCCTCGTCTCGGATCCGCTGAAGTAGGTAGAGACCCTCGGAACGGCGAGGCAGAATCGCGGGGTCATCAACTCCGGGCGTCCACACCTCTTCCATTCGCTTGGCCAGGCCGCGCACCTGGATGAAATCGATATTAAGGTCACGCAGTGCCGCTGCGGCAGCGTTGACCTGGGGTGCTCCGCCATCGACCACCAGCAGCCCCGGCCGATAGCGGGTCCGGTCATCGCCAACTGCATCGGGCGACAACCGCGCGAATCGGCGACTGACAGCCTGATACATGGCGGTCACATCGTCGAGGTGATCGTCCATCGCGAACTTGCGGTAATCGGACTTCTTGGGCAGCGCATCCTCAAAGACGACGATCGATGCCGTGATGTCAGTTCCCTGGTGACTGGAGATGTCGATGCACTCGATCCGCAGCGGTGCTTGCGGCAGGTCGAGGGAAGCTTGCAGCTCCTCTAGGGCGACACCCCGGGCAGTCAGGTCCCCCGCGCGCCGCAGTTTGTGCAGCGCAAGATCCTGGCTCGCGTTCTTCTCCACCGTTGTGAGCAGCTCGCGCTTTGGTCCGCGGGCTGGGGTGCCCACCCGCACCCGCGAGCCGCGAAGTTCGCTCAAGAGTTCGACGACTGTCTTCTTGTCCGGCAGTGGGTGCGACAACACAACCTCGCGCGGTATCAGCACGTGGGATCGATCGACCTCCTGCTCGCCATAGAGCTGCATGAGGTATTGCTCCATCAAGGTCGGCGCGTCCTCGTCGACCATTCGTTCCAAGATGAGTCCCCGCTGACCTGTGACGCGCCCACCGCGAACATGAAATACCTGTACCGCAGCTTGCAGGTCATCTTCGTAGAGCGCGATCACATCGGCATCGGTAGCGTCCGGCAGCACCACTGCCGAGCGAGCCAGTGCGCGGCGCAAGGCACCGAGGTCGTCGCGTAGTCGGGCAGCGCGCTCGAAATCCAGTTCGGTGGCGGCCTGGCGCATCTTCTGCTCGATGTCGGAGACGTAGGCATCCGTTCGCCCGCCCAGGAATCGGCAGAGGTCATCAACGATCTGTCGGTGTTCCTCCTCGCTCACCCGTCCGACGCAGGGCGCCGCGCACTTGCCAATGTCGCCAAGCAGGCATGGTCTGCCCATGCGTTGATGGCGATTGAAGACGCCCTTGGAACAGCTGCGCATCGGGAACACGCGCAGGAGTTGGTCCACCGTCTCCCTAATCGCCCAAGCGTGGGCATAGGGGCCGAAATAGCGAACGCCCTTCTTCTTGTCGCCCCGCATCACCTGAATGCGCGGGAATTGCTCGCCCACGGTGACCGCCAGGTACGGGTAGGACTTGTCGTCGCGGTAGCGGACATTGAAGCGGGGGTCGTATTGCTTGATCCAGGAGTACTCAAGCTGCAACGCCTCAACCTCGTTGGCAACGGTGACCCAATCCACTGCGTTCGCCGAGTTGACCATCGCGTAGGTGCGCGGATGCAACGTGGACAT
>JAGNDY010000126.1 GCA_018003655.1 Candidatus Nanopelagicales bacterium | reverse complement strand
CGCGGGCGAGCGTCTTGGTGACGGCGATGATGGCGCCCTTGGCGGCGGTGTAGTTGAACTGGCCGGGGTTACCCATCAACGCCGCGACACTGGACGTGAAGACGATCTTGCGGTTGTAGGCGGGAGCACCGTTCGCGGCGATCTCCTGCTTGGCGACCTCACGCATGTGCGGCATCGCAGCCAGCGTGGTGTGGTACCCGGTGCGCAGGTTCGCATCGACCACAAAGTCGAAGAGTTCGTCGGTCATGCCGTGGAACATCTTGTCCCGGGTGACGCCGGCGTTATTGACCAGAATGTCGATCTTGCCGAACGATTCGATCGCGGTATCGATCAGTGATCGGGCTTCCTCGAGCTCGACAGTGTTAGCGACGCAAGTGACTGCGGTTCCGCCAGCCTCTTTGATCAATGCGACCGTCTCGTCGGCGGGCACTGGGTCGATGTCGTTGACGACGACGGAGGCTCCATCGCGGGCCAGTCGCAGGGAGGTCGCTTGCCCGATGCCACGTCCGCCACCGGTGACGATTGCTACTCGATCTGTAAGCCGTCCCACTGTGTTACCCGCCTCTCGTCGCGACGCACGCACGTCGTCTGCTGCTGTCGGGACAGCACGCTACCGGCTGCGCGAGAGCAGCGAATCAGGGACCGCCTTGCGGCGGCGGAGAAGCTAGCGAGTCTCTTTGTGCGCGGTGTGCTTTCCGCAACGCGGGCAGAACTTATTGAGCTCCACGCGGTCTGGATCGTTGCGGCGGTTCTTCTTGGTGATGTAGTTGCGTTCCTTGCACTCGCCGCAAGCAAGAGTGATCTTGGGACGAACGTCCGACGCCTTAGCCACGGCTGGAGCCCTTCTGAAAATAACGAATACTGCTTCTTACGGTGGTAGCGAGGGCCGGACTTGAACCGGCGACACAGCGATTATGAGCCGCTTGCTCTACCAGGCTGAGCTACCCCGCCTTGCTCGGAGCTTTCACTCCGCCGAGCCCCTTTACGGAATCGAACCGTAGACCTTCTCCTTACCATGGAGACGCTCTACCGACTGAGCTAAAGGGGCGGGTCACGCGATCCACAAGGCTACATGGCCGCCAGTGGTCTCCGCCGCCCGGTATCGGCCCAACCGAACGGGTGCCGACACGGCGACCGGATGGTCGACGTGGTGCTGCCGTTAGGCGACCGCAACCCGAGCGGCCCTGGTCTCCCCCACCCGCCACCCGATGAACGTGCACAGGCCGACGATTGCCTGCGGGAACAGGCTGACAACCTGCCAGACGACTGTGGCAGCGACGACGTCTTGATCAGGCAGACCGAACGCTCCCAGCATGACCGCCAGCAGGCCGAAAACAGTGCCCAGCCCGCCAGGCGTCAGCGGAATCAGCGAGCCCAGGCGCGAAATGGCAAAGGCCCCGAAAATCTCCAAGCCAGTGACACCTGCGCTTCTGCCGCCGGATACCGCGCGGACAGCGACGAACAGGATCATGAACTGCATGAAGGACACAGCCAGGTTCGTGACCGTCAGCCCGATCCAGTGATCCTTGACAACGTCGACGATGCCGTCGCGGAACTTCATGATCGCGTCGGTGACGTCGGTGTCTTTGTGCATCCGCTTAAGCACCGGGTTGGCCAGCTTCTGGCCGAGCGCACCGACGTGGCGTGCGCTCGCTTCGCTGCGCAGGATCAACCAGAAGATGATGACCATGACGACCAGTGCAACGACTCCGCCGATGCCCAGCCAGATCCAACTTGACTCGAGGTTGCCCGACGGGATCAGCGCGAGTACGCCCAGAACTGGCAGCAGGAACGTCATGAAGAAGCTCCACACGCTGGTCACCGCGATGCCGCTCGTCGCTGCTGCGGGCTTGACCTTGTAGTAGGAGAGCATCAGGTACTGCACTGCCACCGCTACTGCGCCGCCGGCCGGAATGAGCGCGCCGATGGCCCACGACGTTTGTCGAACCATGAAGGCCGGTCGGTACTTCAAGCCCGGGATCGCGGGCATGTAGGGGAAGGTGTAGACGATGATGTTGACGATCGCGACCAGGATCAATGCCGCGACGGAGATCAGTGACATCTCCTTGATCGACGCCCACGCCTCGCTAAACGATCCGAATTTCTTGGCCAGGCCCCAGAAGACCAACCCCAGCACGATCAGCGTGACGATTCCACCGATGATCGTCTTGCGCTTGTCGAGCTTGAGTTGCGGCTTGGTGGCGGTTTCCGCGTCATCGGTGCCCGGCAGGGGAACCGACGGGTCGTCGTGCGGAGCTGGAGTCGGGTCTTCGGTCACGTCGTGAGCCATCCCTGGTCGTGGGTGAGTCGTTCTGTTCTGGGCAGCATAAGGCGAGGCGGCCTGCTGAGGGCGGATGCGTGGCCGAAGTCCTAGGCGTTTGCGGGCCGCAATCGTGGCTCGTTTTGACGCAGGGTCTGGACTGTGGCGGCGTTCAGAACCACCCAACTCGCGACGTAGCAGAACAGCATGACCGCGATCGGAACCTCTGCCAACCCGAGGACGGAGCCCGCATCCAACTGCGTTCGCAGGTAGATGCCAATGCCGATCAGGCACGCGCCCGCAATCAGGACTGCTCCGGTCGCTGGCCACCAGTCGCGCTTCCATGACAGCGCCGGCCGCATGCCGATGTAGAGCAGCGTCTGCACGAGCAGGAGGATCAGCACCAGGAAGATCAGCGGGTCAATGATGCGGAACACGCCTTGCGGAGCGCCAACTCCGCCAGCAATTTGGTCGGTACCGGCCGTGATCGTGGCCAGGCCGAGGGAGATCAAGGCAACGCTCGACACATAGAAACCCAACCCGACCACCCGACTGCGTAGACCGCCGCGATCCGTTTGACCGCTGACGGAGCGGATCGACGCCAGCAGACTCTTGAACGCGCGTGAACCCGAGTAGAACGCGAGCACGATGCCGATGATCCCGAGATGGGCGCGACCCTGGGAGAAGAGCTCGTTGAGCCTCGGTATGACGAACTCGTTGGCAGCTTGCTGGGAGAGGACGGCGTTCGCCATGTCGACCAGGTCGTTTTGGACTTGGTCAATCACTCTCCAACCGGTCACCCGCGAGACGAAGCCCAGACTCGCAACCACGGCCAAAACCATCCACGGCAGCGAGAAGACGAACCAGAACGCGGCGTCAGCGGCCATCATCTCAATGCGCTCGCGCTGGTGCAGGTCCCACCACCGGTCGGTGAACTGGACGAGGCGCGGCGGCAGGCGGTCCTTCTGCCGATCCAGCCACGCGCGCATGGCGCCACTGTGCCAGCGGTCGGGGGCGGGTGGCGTGCCCAAATGTCGTGAGTGACATACACGTCCGACGATCAGTAGCAGCGGTTGATGCCCTGGAAGGACCGCAGGCTCACATTCATCGTGTTCCAGGTTGGTTGATCGACGATGCCGTCCTGCGGAAGTCCGTGGTTCCGCTGGAAACTCAGCACAGCTCGTTCGGTCTGCGCCCCGAATTGCCCGTCCTGCCCGAGCGGTGCGCCAGACGCACCGACGTAGTTCAGCGAAGCCAGCGCCCATTGCAGCGCCGCGACTGATTCGCCGATGTCACCTCGCCCAAGGTACTCGCCGTTGGGCATTGTGCTGTCGCAGGCGATCACTCGCGCATTCCCCGAATAGGGCTGCACCGGTGGCGGCGCCGGTGTGACGGTCTTCGTCTTGATCTTTGTCTTGGTCACCGTTGGCGTCGGTGCTGGTGCCGACGTGGCGGCAGATGCACTTGCGGTTGGGGCGCCCACCTGGCCGGAATCCGCAACCGGCGCCTTGTCGTCGTTGGAAGACACGAGCATGAACAAGCCACCCACAACCAAGACGGCGAGAACCAGCAGACCCACCCACAGCAAGGGACTTCGTGGACCCCCGGGGTCAGGTGGGGCGGCGGTGAATACCGGTCCGGCAGGAGGCCGCGGGGTGGGCTGCTCCGAAGGCGTGACTGCCAACGGGGACGTATCGGACGACGGTTGATCCACCCGCCGACCGCACCCCGTGCAGAAGGTCGCATTTGGTTGACTAGCACTACCGCAGCTGGGGCAGTAGGACATGTGACTCCCCTGTCGTGAGCGCTTGGCTCTTACTTGGTGGCACGGCGAATGTGGTCGGTTTCACCCTCGTCGAACCCGCATCACCACGATAGCCACGGACGCAGAGTTATTGATCTTGCATTACTCCACCTGGCGGACAGGTCATCGCGACCTCGACGGGGGCGGGACCTTCAGAAAGGGGCAAAGGAAAAGGCCTGAACCCCTCGCGGTGCAAGAAATTCAGGCCGTTTCAGTGGCGGGTGAAGGATTCGAACCTTCGAAGGCAAAGCCGACGGATTTACAGTCCGCTCCCATTGGCCGCTCGGGCAACCCGCCTATTCGCCGTAGGGCGAGATGTCAGGATA
>JAGNDY010000125.1 GCA_018003655.1 Candidatus Nanopelagicales bacterium | reverse complement strand
CCTGTGAGACCACCTCTTGGAGCGCGTTGCGAAATTCAGCCAGCATCTGTGGCGACATCGAATTCGCCTTCGCGAACGAGAGCCGAACGACAGCGACCTGATCTGCCGTCATTTCGATGGAGTAGCCAGGATCACCCATGCCCCGACCCTAGAACGCCCTAGGTGGCTCACGACGACTGCGGTCGCCTCACCCGTTTGCCCGCTCTGCGCTAAAGGCGCCTGCACTGTCCGTTCGACGGTTCACATATGGCTACGTGCGCACGGACACGCGCGACGCGGTTGCGTCGCAGCGCGGCCGTTCCCACGACGCGGTTGCGCCGCAGCGCGGCCCTACCCGCCCTGTTGACCGTGCTCTTGATCGCGCTGCTCGCGCTGGTCCTTGCGGTGCCACCCTCTTCAGCGATGACGCCCGCCACGACGGGAGGCTCAGTCACAATGGCCGCGACCAAGACTGCGGGAAGCGGGCTCAAACCCACAGCGACTGAGCGTCGGGTGTTCAAGCTGACCAACCAAGCACGCAGGCACAGCCGGTTTTGCGGAGCCAAGCGGTACCGAGCCGTTCCACGCCTAAGTTACAGTCGAAAGCTCGGATTGGCCGCTCGCCGTCACAGTAAGGACATGGCTCGCCACAACTTCTTCGACCACTACAACTTGGCGGGCCTAAGCCCGTGGGATCGGATCGAGAAGGCTGGCTACGGCCGGTGGCGGGCGGCGGCAGAGAACATCGCCGCAGGCCAACGGACCCCACGTGAGGTTGTCACCGCATGGCTCAAGAGCCCAGGGCATTGTTCCGGGATCATGAGCAAGTCGGTGCGCCAGATCGGTGTGGGCTTCGCGACCGGCCCCGGCAAGTACCACCGCTACTGGACGCAGGACTTCGCAGCGAAGGGGTGACCGCCGCCAATCAACCTGAGTGTGGCGTGCCCGGGGTTGCTCAGGCGAGTAGCGTGCTGGCGTGACTGATTCCAACGATGCTTCGCACATCTCTTCACAGCAGGCGAGCCGCATTCCGCGCAGTGCCGACGCCGATTACACCGACGATGCCGCCGCTGGGCGGCGTGAGTTCATCGCCGAACAGACGGGCACTGCTCTGCCCAACGTCGGCCACTTCTCCGGCGACCCAGCTGGTTTTCAGGGGAACATCGAGAACTTCACCGGCGTGGCACAGGTACCCATCGGAATCGCGGGGCCGCTCCTGGTCGATGGCGAGCACGCGCAAGGGGAGTTCTATGTGCCGATGGCCACCACTGAAGGAACGCTGGTGGCCAGCTATAACCGCGGGATGAAGCTGCTGCGTGCCGCCGGTGGAGTCCGCACAACCGTGATCGATGACGCCATGCAGCGAGCGCCAGCGTTTGTCTTCGCCGACGCCCGAGAGGCACGCGCATTCGGACTGTGGCTCACCCAGAACCTTGAGCCGATCCGAGCTGCTGCTGGCACCACCACCACGACCGGGCGACTGCGCGATATCGATCAGTACTCGGCGAGTCGGATGGTCTTCACCCGATTCAACTACACCACCGGCGATGCCGCCGGACAGAACATGACCGGCAAAGCCACGGCTGTTGCGTGCGCCTGGATCAGCAGCAACTACCCGGGGCATATCGAGCGGTTCTACCTTGAAGCCAACTTCGCCACGGACAAGAAGAGCTCAACGATCAACATGCTGCGCACCCGGGGTAAGCGCGTCGTGGCCGAAGCGACTTTGCCCTCCGACCTGCTCAAGGAGCACATGCACGCGGGCTCGCGGGAACTGTTCGGCGCTCGTTTGGTCTCAAGTCTGGGTGGTTACTTGTCGGGTGTGACCAACAACGGTGCACACTCGGCCAATGGCATCACGGCGATGTTCATCGCGACTGGCCAGGACGTTGCGAACGTCGCCGAATCCTCCGCCGCCGCGGTCTATGCGGAGGTGCTGGACAACGGCGATTACTACTACTCGATCACGCTGCCAGCCTTGATCGTCGCCACCTACGGCGGCGGCACCGGGTTGCCAACACAGCGTGAATGCCTGGAAATGTTGGGATGTTATGGCACTGGCAAGGTGCAGAAGCTTGCCGAGATCGTCGCGGCCACTGTGCTGTGCGGGGAGTTGTCGCTTGGCTCAGCAATCGTGGCGCAGGAATGGGTCCAAGCACACGATGACCTTGGCCGGAATCGCAAGTGACTTCCAACCAGGAAGCTCCGGCCGCTGTCTCCACGATCATCAGCCCGCGCTGGATCGTCCCAGTTGAACCGGCTGGCACAACTTTGACCGACCACAGCATCGCAGTTGACGCCGGTGTGATCGTCGCAATCGGACCGACGACCGAGGTCACAGCTGCCTACCGTGCGACCGAGACCGTGGACCTGCCGCACCACGTCCTCACGCCCGGACTCATCAACGTCCACACGCACGCACCCATGACGTTGCTGCGTGGCTACGCCGATGACCTGCCACTGATGACGTGGCTAGAGGACTACATCTGGCCGGCCGAAGGCAGGTGGGTAGGGCCGGAGTTTGTGCGCGACGGAACCAGGATTGCCATTGCCGAGATGCTGCGATCGGGCACGACCTGTGCGGCGGACATGTACTTCCACGCAGAAGTGACAGCGGCAGTCGCACAAGAAATCGGCATGCGGATGGTCGTTGGAATGATCTGTTTGGACGCGCCGACCAATTACGCGAGTGGGCCCGAGGAGTACCTGCGCAAGGGTGTCGAGATCCACCGGTCGTTGGCCGAGCTGCCTTTGGTGACTGCCGCATTCGCGCCGCATTCGCCGTACACGCTGTCCGATGACGCCTGGCGGCAGATCGTGGAGCTGGCCGACCAGTTAGACGTACCCATCCACACCCATCTGCACGAGACCGCAGCGGAGGTGGCCGATTCCCTGCGCATCCACGGTGTCCGACCGATCGAGCGGCTAGCGTCCCTCGGCGCGCTGAACCACCGACTGGTCGCGGCCCATATGACACAACTCCTGGAGTCCGACTACTCCCAACTGGCAGCGGCGGGGATGACCGTCGCCCACTGCCCGGAATCGAACTTGAAACTTGCGAGCGGATTCTGCCAAGTGGCTTCGCTGCAAGCCGCCGGAGTCAACGTCGCGATTGGAACCGACGGCGCCGCGAGCAACAACGATCTCGACATGCTGGCCGAGCTTCGCCTCACCGCGATCTTGGCCAAGGGAACCTCCGGGGACGCCAGTGCCGTCCCCGCCCACACGGCGTTGCGGATGGCAACCCTCGACGGTGCGCGCTGCCTGCAACTCGATCATCTTGTTGGTTCTATCGAAGTTGGCAAACAAGCGGACTTCGCGGCCTTCTCGCTCGACGGCGCTGCCAGCATCCCCACCTACGATCCGGTGTCACAGCTGGTCTACGCGACCACACGTGACCAGGTCAGCGACGTCTGGGTGGCGGGCAACCGTCAGGTCCGCGACGGCACTCTGGTCGGGTTTGATATCGACGAGTTGCGCAGCAACGGCGAATCGTGGGCTCGACGGATCCGCGGCTGAGCTAGTACCCGCGAGTCAGGCAAGCGATGACCTCGTCGTCGCTGGTCTGACCGAAGTCGCGGTACCAGTAGCCAACTGAGCCGAAGTCGGCCTCGACCAGCACGGCCACAACCTGATCGGCAAAAGGCTCGATGCGGGCGATGCCCTGCACAGAGGCGACCGGCACGGCGGCGATCAGGCGCGATGGTTGCGCCGCCCGGACTTCCTGCAGGGCCGCTGCCATCGTGGAGCCCGTCGCAAGTCCGTCATCGACCACCACCACGACCTCGTCAACGAGGTCAAGTGCCGGTTTGCGCCCACGACGGTAGACGTCTTCGCGTCGCGTGAGCTCAGTTGCCTCCGACGCCACAACCTGATCGACGTCCCGCCTGGCGATCCCGGCGCGCGCGATGAGTTGCTCATCGAGAACGACACCATGGGCACCCAGGGCTCCGATCGCGAACTCGGGGTTTGCGGGCATGCCGATCTTCCTGATCACCAGCACGTCGAGCGCTGCGTCAAGTGTCCGGGCAACTGCCGCCGCAACCGGGACCCCGCCGCGTGCCAGGCCGAGCACGACGAGTTGCGGCGGAAGGCCGAGCGCCTGCAGGCATTCGGCTAGCTGCTGCCCAGCATCCACTCGATCGTTGAAGATCAAGGACCCTCCAGCGGTACTAACCGCCAGCGCTCAACTGGCGAACTTTCGCGTCGTTGTCCCACACCAGCAGGGCGCAGTCAGGGAATCGCTCCAGTAGCTCCAGACCAACCCGCTCCCCGCCGACCAATACGGACTTGGTTAAGACTTCCGCCAACCACCCGTGCGGCGCAATAGCACTGACGCCAACAAATCCGTTGGACTCCAACGAACGACCCGTCGACGGGTCGATGATGTGGTGCGCAGTGTGGCCATCGT